>NZ_BAAGXC010000014.1:0-76706 GCF_054780035.1 Mariniluteicoccus endophyticus
CGTCATCCGCGCCCTACTGGACACCGGAGGATTCAGAACCGAACTACACCGTCATCTGTGAAGAGCCACATATCCTCAGCCCCGACACCGCCCTCGCATACGCCTAGTTGAGCGTCACCTGAACCGGAGTAACGATCTCGTCGCGCCAGTGAAAGGCGGCATGCCAGCCACCGGTGCACCCTCCGATGACTCGATACTCAGGTCATGGACGTCAGTGATGTAACACCCCGGGTCGCCCGAGGGGTCTCGACCTGGGGTCGGAACAACCTCAAGCTTGCGATGGGATTATGGCTAGCCTGCTCATGGCCACAACCACCTCCTTCCAGGGATGCGAGCGCCACCCAGGCGAAGATTGCGTCGCGCTCATTGCAGCCGATGATCCACATGGGGATAGCCAGGGTGAGGTAGCTCGTCTTGATTGTGATCCAGTCAGCTTCCACTCTTCCGACTCGGCCAGAAGTGCCACCTTCCCCCAGGTAGAACGAGCGATTAGATGATCCGGAAAGTCGACTCTTATATCCACGGAGCGTGAGCGGGGCTTCCATTACTTGAAGCTCAGTCCGACACCGCAATCCTCGCTGCCCCCGCTGTGTCATGCGCAAGACTAACGGCGCAACTCTCAAGGAGGACTCCCGCTGGCACAATGCGTCCTTGAATTCAGCGTGAATACCAGTGGTGGGCACCGCCATGCAGTGCCTGTGGACGCGCATCGCCGACGACCATGTACTGCTGCGCCAACCGAGGAGCGACTATCGCGCCATACCAGAAGGGCCGGCCGCTGGCAGTAGTCGGCACGCAAGTCGGGCAGCAGCCCCAACACGGTTCGGCACGCATTGACCACGGCATCGATCACCGGCCGCAGTCGGTCGGGAGTCGCCCAGGGGCCGTGTCGCCGCCCGCCCTACTGCCTGGAGACGGAGGCGCACTCCGGCGTGTCTTCACGGCCCGGGCGACGCGCGTGGCGGATACTAGATGTAGCGGTACGACACGCCGACACCTACTACTGGGAGTGCTTGCTTGGCGAACGGCGGTCCGCCATACTACAGGTGGGGGAGCTAATCTTACAGCGGTGTAACTTGACTGAGAGGCTGCCCCGGGTCGGGAAGGCGGTGTGGGGCGCGGGTGCGGCAGGTGCTGACCGAGGCACGGATCCAGCAGGTGTCGCAGGCCACGGTGCAGCAGATGACCGAGGTCGCCCGGCAGCACCTCTCCAACGGTGCCGGGGCGCCGCCGTTCCCGCCGACGAGCGGGGGGTGAGGGTCGTGGCTGACTCGTCGGGTAGCTGGCTGGATCGGCTGGTGGGCTGGTGTTTCGCCGCCTTGCTGGGGGCGATGGCGCTCTACGGCGCGGTGGCGGTGATCCGCTCGATCTGGCTGCCACTGTGTATCGGGTTGGCGGTGGTCGGGGCGGTGGTGCTGGTCGGCTGGCTGGTGCTGCACGCCCGCCGCTTCTAACTCCTCGGCCGGTGACGGCCCAGCCAGTTGAGCCGGGCGGCGAGTGACGGTAAGTCCCCGAGCGCAGAGCGCATCCGGCAGTCCGTGGCTCGTTGCCCGGCTCAGCTCCTCCCGCGGCAGATCGTGCCACGGTTCGGTCTGTGGCCGGGGTTGTCCGGTCGGTGTTGTGGAATCGTGCGAAGCCGTTGACCGTTCAGCGGACGCGGCACATACTCAGCGCCAGTTCCTCGCCTGGATCCCCGCGGCAGCGCAGCAGCATGGGGGCTCCGGGCGGGTTGAGCACCCAGTTCCCTCATCAACGTTAAGTCCACTCCTTTTGGTGGAGGAAGGAGGCGTATTCGCCATGCCCAAAAGTAACCAGAACAACCCCAAGAAGCCGGCACCTGCGCGGCGGCCGGGTGGTCGGCCGGGGCAGTCCCGGGCGGTGCGCCGCGGTCGCGCCCGTCCCGGGCTGCGGCTGAGTGTGCGCAGTGAGCTGCGCGCCGAGCCGGATACCCGCCGGATTGCCCGCACTGTCATCGCCTTGGCCCTGGCGCAGGCCGAAGCCGAGGCCGAAGCTGCCAGTTCGGCCGAGCCAGCAACGCGGACACCGACGGAGGATCGGTCGTGAGCCGCACCGCGACAACCTCCAGCCCGGCCGCTTCAGCCAGTGGCTTGGTGTGGCGGCAGCTGGTGCTGCCGGTACCAGTGGACGAGGCCCGGGTGCGCAGCTTTCTGACCGCGCTGGCCACGATGGCCGGGCATCCGCTGGTGGTCTTCGAGGCCATCGGGCACGCCGGACGGGTGCACTGGCGGATCGGCACCCGCGCCGCGGCTGTCAAGGCCGTCCAGGCGTTGGCGCTGGCGCATCTGCCCGGCGTCCGACTGACCGACCCCAGCGAGCAGGCCATCAGCAACCTGACCGAGCCACTGGTGGCGCATCCGGCCGGGTTTCTGGCCGAGGATGTGGTCGCCACTCAGTTGCCAGCAGCGGCAGCGCGGGTGCAGGTCCATGGCCGGGGCGGGTGGCAGCCGCTGGCGGTCGAGGCCACGCTCGCGGTGACGCGCAGCCTGCTGGCCGTCTTGGCCAGCACCAGCACCGGAGAATACGTCCGGCTGCAGCTGGTCTGCGGCGCCCGCCTGGGACCGCGCACCCCACCATCGGCCGACGGTGACCGTGGCCATGCCCCGGCACCGACGCGGGAGGTGGTGCAGACGCTGCGCGAACCGGGGTTTCAGACCACCATCCGACTGGCCGCCTCGGCCGGCACTCCGACCCGGGCCGACCTGCTGGTGCGCCAGCTGAGCCGCGCCCTGACCGGGCTGAACCGGCCACGGTTGCGGCTGGAGACCTGGGTGTCGTCACCCCGGGCGGTCGCCGAAGCCACAACGGCCTGGTTGTTCCCGACCCGGCTCCGCACCTCTGAACTGCCCGCGCTCATGGCCTGGCCACTGGAAGACGGGCTGCCGGGGGTGGCCGCCCCACATCCGGTGACGTTGCCGCCCAGCCTGGCAATCCCCAGCCGCGGCCGCCCGCTCGGGGTGGCCGAAACCGACCCCACCCGACCGGTCGCTCTGAGCCGCGAGGACGGGCTGCGGCACCTGCATCTGCTCGGGCCGACCGGCACCGGTAAGTCCACGGTGATGGCCAACCTGGTCCTGGCCGACATCGCCGCCGGTGACCGGGTGGTGGTGATCGACCCGAAAGGTGATCTGGTGACCGACATCGCCCGCCGGGTGCCTGAGGCGCAGCGCGACCGGGTGGTCATCATCGACGCCGCCGACCCGGTCCCGGTGGGGATCAACCCGCTGGCCGGCAGCCGGGAACCAGAGCTGGCAGCCGAGGTGCTGCTGGGGATGTTCCGTTCCCTCTACGCCGACTCGTGGGGCCCTCGAACCCAAGACATTCTGCACGCCTGCCTGCTCACCCTGGCCCGCCGCGGCGACGCCTCCCTCGTGATGGTGCCGCTGCTGCTGACCAACCCCGGCTTCCGCCGCTCGGTGACCAGCAGGGTTGCGAAAGCCGACCCGCTCGGCCTGGGTGGCTTCTGGGCCTGGTACGAAGCGCTGTCCGACGGCGAACGCTCACAGGCGATCGCGCCGCTGCTGAACAAGCTGCGCCCGGTACTGCTGCGCCCGCAGCTGCGGGCGGTGTTCGGCCAGCGCACGCCCAAGTTCGATCTGCACACCCTGTTCAACCCGACCACTGACAGCGATGAGGACGCGGCGCCGCGGGCGGTACTGGTCAACCTGGCCAAAGGCCGGCTCGGTGAGGAAGCCGCCCGGCTGCTCGGCTCGGTGGTGGTGGGGCTGGTATGGCAGGCCGCCCTGGCGCGGATCGGCACCCCGGCCGGGCAGCGGGCACCGGTGTGGGTGCATATCGATGAGATCCAGGACTACCTGCGCCTGCCCGGCGACCTCGGTGACGCGCTCGCCCAGGCTCGCGGGCTCGGGGTCGGGTTCACCCTGGCCCATCAGCACTTGGGCCAGCTCCCCCGCGGGTTGCGCGACGGGGTGCTGGCCAACGCCCGCTCACGGGTGGCGTTCAGTCTGTCCCGTGACGACGCTCGGGTCATTGCCGAGTTCTCCGGTGGCCGCCTCGAGGCCGAGGACTACCGCAGCCTGCCCGCCTTCCACGCCTACGCCACGGTGCTGGCCGACGCTGGCCTGCAACCACCGCTCAGCATGCTGACCCGGCCACTCGACCCACCCCGCTGGCCCGTGGCTGACGTCCTGGCCAGCTCCCGCGCCCGCTGGGGACAAGCCCTCGACGCGGTCGAAGCCGACCTGCTCAACCTGGCCGGCCACCCCGGCTCGAACGATGCGGGTGAGGTGCCCATCGGGCGCAGCCGCCCCACCGACCACACACCCCGGGAGGGCAGCGCATGACCAGTAATCCAGGCAGCCAGGAGAGTTCTAACGGGGTGGTCACCCCGGAGGCTGTGTGTCCGGCCGCCCGTCCACTCGGCTCCACGTCGGGAGCGGTATCTCCGGTAACCGGGGGCGGATCGGCGCCGACACGGGGGACGAATACTCCGGTTCCGTCGTCCCCGGCGCCCGCTGCCGCTGCCTCGCCAGCTCCCTCCTCATCTCGTCCTGCCTCTCGTGTCGGCTCTCGTCGACGTGCCGATCTGGACGAGGAAATGTCGGGACGGGATCGGCTGGTGCTGGCACGGTTGTGGGAGCACCGCTTCCTGACGACCCGGCAGCTGGAACGCTTCGTTTTCACCGGCCACGCCACCGAGACGGCGGCCGCTCGGGCGGCCCGGCGGGTGCTGGCCCGGCTGGCCCGTGACCAGCTCATCCGGCCGCTGGCGCGGCGGATCGGCGGTGTGCGGGCGGGGTCGGCGGCCACGATCTGGCAGCTGGCACCAGCCGGTGCCCGGCTGATCCAGCCCGAGACCGGGAAGAGCTGGCGCACCTACGAGCCCTCGCCCCGGTTCCTGCACCACACCCTGGCCGTCGCCGACGCCCACCTGATGCTGCGCGAGGGACACCGCCACGGCCTTGAAGTCGCCGTGCAGACCGAGCCGCTGAGCTGGCGCCGCTATCTCGGTCCGGGCGGGGAGACCCGGCTGGTGCGTCCCGACCTGGCCGCCACCATCTGCGGCACCGACCAGCAGGGCCGGTTTGAGGATCGCTGGTTCATCGAGGTCGACCTCGGTACCGAGTCGATGCCCACCTTGCTCACCAAGTGCCGCGCCTACCAGGCCTACTACCAATCCGGTACCGAACAGACCGCCCACGGCAGCTTCCCTCAGGTGCTGTGGCTCCTGCACGGGCCCCGCGCCGCCGAGCGTGCCACCGCCTTGAAGCAGCGGCTCGCCCACGCTGGCCGGCTCGAGGCCCGACTGTTCGCGATCTGCCAGCCCGACCAGCTGCCCAGCCTGCTCTGGAATGGCACACCGGGAGCGGGTTCATGAGCGCCGCGAACCGGTCGGCGACATCGGGGCCATCGGGGACGCCGCGGCGGCAGATCCTGCTTGGGGACGCCGCGCTGCGGCTGACCGGGCTGGAGATGGCCAGCGTGGATTGTGTGATCACCAGCCCGCCGTACTTCCGGTTGCGGGACTACCAAGTCGCCGGGCAGGTCGGTCTGGAAGACCACGTCGAGGCCTGGGTAGACCGGTTGCAGCCGGTCCTGGCCGAGCTGGCGCGGGCGCTGGTGCCGACCGGCAGCCTGTGGCTCAACCTCGGCGATAGTTACAGCACCCACCCCCGCCAAGGCGCCCCGTCTAAAAGCCTGCTGCTCGGCCCCGAGCGGCTGGTGCTGCGGCTGGCCGACCAGGGCTGGATTCTGCGCAACAAGATCATTTGGGCCAAGACCAACCCGATCCCCTCGAGCGTCACCGACCGGCTCAGCACCACCTATGAGGTGGTCTACCTGCTGACCCGTTCGCCGCGCTACTACTTCGCCCTCGACGCCATCCGCACCCCAGCCAGCAGTCCGAGCCGACCGCCGCGCACACCCCGACGTCCGGGCAGGCCGGGCGGGGTGCCACGGCGCTGGCGCGGCCCGAACACCGACAGCGACACCGGCCTGCTGGCCATGAAACGCCGCGGACAGGCCGCGCATCCTCTCGGGAAGAACCCCGGCGACGTCTGGCCGATCGCGACCGCCCGCTACCGCGGGGCACACTTCGCCACGTATCCCGAGGCGTTGGTCGAGCGCATGCTGCTGGCTGGCTGTCCCGAACGTCGCTGCGCCGTGTGCCGACGCCCGTACCAGCGGACGCTGCGCCGCCACGGCAGCCAGGCCAGCCGCGGCCCACTGCGCCCGACCTGCTCCTGCCCACCCTCAGCCGATGGCCAACCCCGCAGCGAGCCCGGGCTGGTGCTCGACCCGTTCCTCGGCGCCGGCACGACGGCGCTGGTCGCCGAACGCCACAACCGGGACTGGGTCGGCATCGAACTCAACCCCGAGTTCATCACCTTGGCCAGCCAGCGACTGGCCGCCGCCCGCCAACCCGACACCGCACCAGACAAACGAAAGGAGGAATAGCACCATGACGCACGAACACAATATGAAGCCGCAGACGCCCGAGCAGGGCGAGCCGGTCGGGTTCGAGCACGACCCCGACGTCACCCGCCAGCCGCGGGTGTGGATCGCCTCGCTGGCCGACTACACCGCCGGGAACCTGCACGGAGCCTGGGTCCGCGCCGACCAGGATCCCGCCGACCTCGAACAGGCCGCCCACGCCCTTCTCGCCACCAGTGCCGAACCGGGTGCTGAGGAGTGGGCCATCTACGACTACGAACACTTCGGCGCCCTCGACCTCGGCGAATACCCACCACTGGAAGATGTGGCGGCCGTCGGGAAGGGGATCGCCGCCCACGGGCCGGTTTTCGCCGCCTGGGTCGGCATCGTCGTTGACGCCAGCGGTAACGGCTCCCTTGACCATGAGCTGCTGGCCGCCTTCGATACCCACTACGTCGGGCACTACGGCTCGATCAGCGAGTGGGCGGAGCAGACCCTCGACGAACTTGGGGTCACCGCCGGTCTCGACGAGCTCAGCCAGAGCCTGCAGCCCTACCTGCGGATCGACTACACCGCCTTCGCCCACGACGCCGAAGCCGACGGCTACATCCACTTGCTGCCCGCCGACGATGGCGCTGTCTGGGTCTTCCTCGGCACCTAACCCAAGCACGAGAGGGCACGGGTGTTCCCCGGGTACCCGCAGCCGCCCTATCGATCCATCCGGGATCGACGGCTGCGCCATCCCGGGGAACCACCGTCCCCGGCACACCACAGGAAGGAGCTGTCATGAAGACGCTCGCTATCCGGCTCGATGACGACCTGCACGCCCGGCTCGTCATCGTGGCCAAGCTCGCCGAGGTGTCGGTCACCGACGCCCATCCGGCAAGCTGTCGAAACGCACGTGCACACCCTCGCGGTCAGCCCCGAGATCCAGGCCAAGGCCGACGCCCTGCGCCAGGAAATCCAGCGGGAAGCCCAGGCGCAGCAAGGTGCCATCGCTGACCTCTTCGGCGACGGCACCCCACCCGCCGGTGGCTCCCCGAAACGGCCCCGCCGCGGCGGCAACGACACGTGACACCCCGGGTGGAGCCAGGTCGAGCGCTTAGCGCTCCCTGACTCCACCCGGCAACACACCCACCAACCCGAAACGCCGTGACGGATGGTGGCTGTGAAAAGCACAGCAGCAAGCTTCCAGATACATGCCGGTCATACGCGTTGTGAAATTAGCCAAACACGAATCATTTACCCGGAAAGGAGCGTAAAATAAGAACATGGAATACAAAGTTGGAATAATAGGTAATCCTCACCTCCGCCAAGCGACTGGACTGGGCGGCATTCCCTCGCGCGTCCGCGCGCGCCCCTCGCTCGGCGACCAGCTGCACCGAGCCCGGGCAGCCAGCGGGCTGAGCATCCGCCAGGCCGCGACCGAAGCTGGGATCAGCACCGGCGCGCTCTCAGGCATGGAGAACGGCCGTAGTACCAACGTCGCACCCGAGCGTCTGGAACGGCTCGCCGCGACCTACGGTATCGACCCGACTCCCCTCTACGAAGCCGCTCAGCGCGCCACACGGAGCCGCTACCGGGCCTACCTACGCACCAGCAATAGCCACACCAACGCCACCACAACTGAACTAACCGAGCTACTGCACCGACTGGCCGAAAAATACAACAAGCCGCTACTTCAGCGAAGGGCCGGTAAGCGCCGAAAGTGACAGTAACTTCCACGCCGCACACGTAATACGAAAGGAGATCGTGCCATGAGCCACACTAATTCATCCATCCTGCAGAAACTGCGCTCACTCAGCCCGAGCCGGGATTGCACTTTCACAGAAGCCCTGCAGCTCGCCGAACACCAAGCCGCGGCGTTGGTGCGGCTCCTAGCTGCGCGGTCAGCAGGCTTCACCGTGACCGGCATTACGACAGAGCATCTCGCCGGGATGCCGCGCCTGCGCATCGTCTACGAACCACTTCCGGTCAGCGGAGTGAGTCATTGGAACGGTCGTGAGTGGATCATCTGCCTCAATGAGGACGACTCGCTGCCACGGCAGCGTTTCACGCTGCTCCACGAGTACAAGCACATCATCGACCACGGCCGCACCCCTCAGCTCTACACCGGCACCTCGCGACTGTCTGGCGAGGAGCAGGCCGAACGCGCCGCCGACTACTTCGCCGGGTGCGCGCTCGTCCCTCGAACTGCCCTCAAACAAGCCTGGGGCAACCGCCTGCAACACCCAGCCATCCTGGCCGAGCACTTCGGCGTCAGCGAAGCTGCCATCCAGGTGCGACTCGACCAGACCGGGCTATCTCGCGAACGCGACCCCGAACCCGACGAGCTGAAACCTCGGGCACGGTGCCAGCGGCCGATCTGGACGCCACGCTGGCAGCCGCAGCGATTCGTCACGCGCCGGCCGCACTACGGACGGAGCGTCGCATGAGCGGCTCGGCAGCACCAGAGAAGCTGGCTGTCTCATACCTGCGCGTCTCGACAACCCGGCAGATGAACGCCGGCGCCGACGTCGATGACGAGGGCAACTCCATCGCTACCCAACGCGAAGCCAACAACGCCAAGGCCGCCCGCCTTGGCGTTGCTATTCAGAAGGAGTTCGTCGAGCCCGGTGCTTCGGCGCAGACCATCGAGAAGCGGCCGGTGTTCAAACGGCTGCTGGCCTACCTCGCCGAGCACCCCGAGGTCGACTATGTCCTCATCTACCTGCGCTCCCGCGCCTTCCGCAACCTCGGCGACGCGGTTATCACCAAACGCAAGCTGGAAGCAATGGGCGTCAAACTAGTCTCGGCCAAGGAAGACTTCGGCGACGGCATCATGGCCGACGCCATGGAAGCCGTCACCGACATCATCAACGAAGTCCAGGTGCGGATGTCTGGTGAAGACATCAAGGTCAAGATGCTGCACAAAGTCGAGATGGGCGGCACCAACGGCCGAGCCAAACTCGGCTACCTCAACCAGCGCATCGACCACGACGGCCGGCAGGTCAACACCATCACCATCGACCCCGAACGGGCGCCGCTCATCCGGAAGGCGTACGAGCTGTTTGCAACCGGTGACTACACCCTCGACCGGCTGGCCGAGACCATGGCCGACCTCGGCCTCAGCACCCGACCAACCCGAAGCCGCCCTAAACAACCGGTGTCGCGGTCGAAACTGCACCAGCTCATGCGCGACAGTTACTACTACGGCATCGTCACCTACAAGGGAGAGCAGTACCAGGGCCGGCATGAGCCGATCATCGACGAGGATCTGTTCCTGCGCGTCCAGGACGTGCTCGACCGGCGCTCCAAACGGGGGCAGCGGGACCGGGTGCTCTACCACTACCTGAAGGGCTTGCTGTTCTGCGACCGCTGCCGCAACGCCGGGCGCACCTCACGGATGCTGTACGTCAGTGCTCGGGGACGCCGTGGCGACCACCACGAATACTTCCTGTGCCGGGGCCGCCAGGACAAGCTCTGCGACCTGCCGTATCTGCCGGTGGCGCAGGTGGAAGACGCCATCGTGCGGCATAACGAAGCCCTGCGCTTTCCCGAAGGCTTCCTCGACGCCATCACGCACAAGGTCGAACAAGCCATCGCCGAACAGCAGCAATCCATCGGGGAACTCCACGCCGGCTACCACAAGCAACTGGCACAGCTGGCCATCCGCGAAGAACGCCTCCTCGACATGGCCGAAGACGACGCACTGCCCCGCGAGAAGGTACGCAGCCGTCTGCGACAGATTGCCATCGAGCGCGCCAAGGCCGAGAGCGGGCTGGCCGAGAACGGCAACAAGCTGGAAACCGGGGCGGAGGTGCTGCGGCTGTACTGCCAGCTGCTCGAAGCTCCGGGCAGGCTCTACGCCGTGGCACCCGATGATGCCCGGCGCAACCTCAACCTGGCGTTGTTCGAGCGGATCTATGTCGATGAAGACAGGGTTGGCTCAACGATGCCGGTGGCGGTGCATGAGGAGTTCCAAGCAGCCGCGCGGGCCTACCTGGACCCGGACAACACAAAATCCCGACCAGTTGGTCGGGATCTCGGATCACCATCCTCCGAATTCGAACTGGCAGACCTATTTGATCGTGCGGGTTCGAGTACGGGGGTTATGGTGCGCGAGAGAGGATTTGAACCTCCACGTCCCTAAGGACACTGGCACCTGAAGCCAGCGCGTCTGCCGTTCCGCCACTCGCGCTCGATGAACTCGCGTTCACCAGCCGGGAAACACTAGCACGGTAGGCGGGAAGTGCCCAAACGCCTTCCCGCGTACGCCCGCCGCACGGACGTCCCAGCAGGTTTCTGCGCCTCGCCGGGGTTGTCGCGGACTACTAGGATCTGTACGCCGGTCTTGACCCGAGGTCGAGGCTAGGACTCGCGACCACGGGACCGGTGTGCATAAGGTAGGGCGCGGTCCGCCCTGCCCCGCCGGGCGGCCCGCGCACCGTGCACGACACAGGGCCGGTGGACGACGACGCAGAGGGAGGCGACCGATGGGCTTTCTCGACCGCTTCGAACGCGGCCTCGAGGGCGCTGTCAACGGCGTCTTCGCGCGCGCCTTCAAAGGCGATGTCCAGCCCGTGGAGATCGCGGCCCGCCTCCAGAAGGAGCTCGACTCCGAGGCGAAGCTGATGAGCCGCGACCGCAAGCTCGTCCCGAACGAGTTCGTCATCGGGCTGAGTCAGCACGACTACGACCGGCTCACCCCTTACGGCAAGACGCTGTCGGGCGAGATCATCCCCGAGCTGCGGCAGCACGCGTCGTCCATGGGCTACGTGTTCAATGGCCCGATCATGCTCCACTTCGAGCTGAACGACGAGTTGCCCACCGGCAAGTTCACCGTCGACTCCGAGGCCGTCGCCGGAGTCTCGTCCAACGAGCCCGCCACCGCGGTCCACCGCTCGGCGATGGTGCTCGAGGTCAACGGCATGCGCCACCCGCTCGCCCCGCCGGGAATCGTGATCGGCCGCGGCTCCGAGGCCGACCTGCGCGTCAACGACCCCGGCATCTCCCGCAAGCACGCCCAGATCCGCGTCTCCGGGGGCGGTGCGAACCTCACCTACGAGATCGTCGACCTCGGCTCGACCAACGGCATCACCGTCGACGGGCGCAAGGTCCGCCAGTCGCTGCTCCACTCCGGCACGACGATCGAGATCGGCAACACGCGCATGCTTGTCCACGCGCCCTCGGGGCGCTGATGTCAGCGATCGCCGTCACCCTCATCAAGGTCCTCTTCCTCGCCCTGCTCTGGCTGTTCATCATGTCCGCCGCGGGCATCATCAAGACCGACCTGTTCGGCCGCAGCGTGCCGTCGACGGAGCTGCCGCGCGACATCGACTCGCGCAAGCGGAAGAAGCGCCGCATCAAGAAGGGTGCCCCGCGTACCTTCATGATCGTCTCGGGTGACCAGACGGGCATCGGCGCCGACCTCGCCGACGGCGTGGTCCAGATCGGCCGCAGCGCCGACTGCCAGATCATCCTCGACGACGACTACGTCTCCACCCGCCACGCCCGGCTCCAGTCCGACAACGCCGGCGGCTGGTACATCGAGGACCTGGGCTCGACCAACGGCACGTACGTGAACAACCAGCGCATCACGGTCCCGACGACCGTCACGCTGGCCGACACCGTCCGCATCGGACGCACACAGATGAAGCTGGAGGTGTGACGTGAGCGATCACCGAGACACCGACGCCCTCGACGAGGAGCGGCCCGCCGACGTCCCGGTCGACGAGACCGTCGAGACCGCCGCCAACGACACCACCTCGCGCGACCCCGACGACGCGTCCCACGACACCGACGACGCCGTGGCCGCGGACGAGCCGCGCGGTCCCGAGCTCCGGCTGGCCTACGACAGCCACTCCGAGATCGGCCTGGTCCGCAAGAACAACCAGGACTCCGGGTACGCATCCGCCGGTCTGCTCGCCGTCGCCGACGGCATGGGTGGTGCCGCCGCGGGCGACCTCGCCTCGGCCGTGGCCATCCAGATGGTGCGGCGCGCCGACCGCGAGGAACGCGTCCACGGCGACGACATGCTCGAGCTGCTCGCGGGCGCGCTCGACCAGGCCAACGAGAAGATCGCCGACCTCGTCGCCGACGACCCGATGCTCGAGGGCATGGGCACCACCTTCACCGGCGCCCTGTTCGACGGCCACCAGCTCGGCCTGATCCACATCGGCGACTCGCGCGCCTACCTGCTGCGCGACGGCGAGCTGACGCGCCTGACCCACGACCACTCGTGGGTCCAGTCGCTCGTCGACGAGGGCAAGATCACCGAGGAGGAGGCGGCCTACCACCCCCACCGCAGCCTGCTGCTGAAGGTGCTCAACGGCCACGCCGCCAACGATCCCGACACCGGTCTGGTCGACGTCCGTGCCGGCGACCGCCTGCTGTTCTGCTCCGATGGCCTGTGCGGGCTCGTCGAGGACGGCCTGATCCGCGACATCATGGCCCGCCACGACGGCCGCACCGAGGTGCTGCGCGACCTGGTCGAGGAGGCCCACCACGAGGGCGGCATCGACAACATCACCATCGTGGTCGCCGACGTCGTCGACGGGCCCGGCGACAGCGACGTCCACGTCATCGGCGCCGCCGCCGAGCGCGAGATCCCGCAGGTCGGGCGCCGTGAGTCGACGCTGCGCACGTCACCGGCCTCCACCGACGACGCGCCGGTGCCCGGCGCCCCCGAGCCGAAGGCCACCGAGGCCTCCCGCGACGACGAGGGCGAGCGGTACGCCCCCCAGCTCGCCCCGCGCCGCACGCTGTGGCGCCGCCTGCTGGTGTTCTTCCTCGCCATGGCGCTCGTCATCGGCCTCCTGTACGCCGCGTTCGCGTGGACGCGCACCCAGTACTACGTGGGCGCCTCGCAGGGCCAGGTCGCCGTCTACCGGGGCATCGACCAGAAGGTGCTCGGCAGGTCGCTCGGTGAGGTCGTCGCCGTCGAACAGACGCGCCTCGAGGACCTGCCGCCCTACCTGCGCGAGAGCCTCGGCCGCACCATCCCGGCCCGCGACATGGCGGACGCCCAGCGGGTGACGCGTGACCTCAAGGACGCCGCCGACAAGTGCATCCGCGTCCGCCAGGCCGCCCAGAACCCACCGACCACGCCACCGAACCCCGACCCGTCGGCGTCCCCGACGCCCGGCCCGACCCCGGACCCGGCCGAGGGGTGCTGATGGCCGAGCACGTCGTCGTCTATCGCAAGCGGCGCAACGTCGAGCTCGCGATGGTCCTGTTCGCCCTCGGCCTCGGCTTCGCCGCGTACGCCCTGGTCGAGATCAACCTGTACGGCGCCCTGCGCCCCAGCTGGCCGTGGGTCGCAGGCCTGTGGGCGTTCATCGGCCTGGCCGCCCACGGGGTGGTCCGCTGGCGCACCCCATACGCCGACCCGCTCATCCTGCCGTGCGTCCTGCTGCTCAACGGTCTCGGCCTGGCGATGATCCACCGCATCGACCAGATCCCGGACACCCCGCGGCACGACGCGACGACCCAGCTGCTGTGGACCGCCATCGGTGTCGCGCTGTGCGCCGTCGTCGTGGTCGTCGTGCGCGACCACCGGCCGCTGCAGGGCTTTACCTACACGCTGTTCGTGCTCGGCATGGTCCTGCTGCTGATGCCGCTGCTGCCGGTGATCGGCCACGAGGTCTACGGCTCGCGCATCTGGATCAAGGTCGGCCCCTACTCGTTCCAGCCCGCCGAGGTGGCCAAGATCGTGCTGGCCATCGCGTTCGCGAGCTATCTGGTCGAGAAACGTGAGGTGCTGGCGCTGGCCGGCGCCCGCTTCCTCGGCATCGACCTGCCGCGACCGCGCGACCTCGGGCCCATCCTCATGATGTGGGTTGCGTCGCTGGCGGTCCTGGTGTTCCAGAAGGACCTCGGCACGTCGCTGCTGTTCTTCGGCCTGTTCGTGATGATGCTCTACGTCGCGACCGAGCGCCCCTCGTGGGCGATCCTCGGCACACTGATGTTCGCCGGTGGCGCGTTCGCCGGATGGCGCCTGTTCCGCCACGTACAGGTACGCGTCAACGCCTGGCTCGACCCGTTCTCCAACTACGACCAGAACCAGCAGGTGATCAATGCCCAGTTCGGGTTCGCGTACGGCGGCCTGCTCGGCACCGGCTGGGGCCTGGGCCGGCCCGGCCTGACGACGTTTGCCAAGAGTGACTTCATCGCCGCCGCGATCGGCGAGGAGGTCGGCACCGCCGGCCTCATGGCCGTCATCATGATCTACGGCCTGATCGTCGCGCGCGGCCTGCGCGCGGCACTCGCCGCGAAGGAGCCCTTCGGCAAGCTGCTCGCGTGCGGCCTGTCGTTCGTGTTCGCGCTGCAGGTCTTCGCGATCATCGGCGGCGTCACCCGCCTGCTGCCGCTGACGGGTCTCACGACCCCGTTCATGTCGCAGGGCGGCTCGTCGCTGGTGTCGAACTGGGCGATCGCCGGGCTCATGCTGGTGATCTCCCACCAGGGCCGCAAGCCCGTCGCACCCGTCGCCGCCGAGCGTGGCCAGGCGATCTCGTCGGCCGACGCCGAGACGACCCAGATCGTCGGGGGGCACGCATGAACCGCCCGATCCGCCGCGTCGCGATCATCGCGATGCTCATGTTCACGATGCTGCTGGCCAACGCGACCTACACGATGATCGTTCGCCAGAGCTCGCTGCAGGAGCACCAGCGCAACAAGCGCGAGCGCGACGCCGACTTCGCCCAGGACCGCGGCCCCATTCTCGCCGGTCAGACCCAGATCGCCCAGACGGTCGAGTCGAAGGACCGCTTCCGGTTCCAGCGCACCTACCCCCAGCCCCAGGTGTACGCACCGGTGACCGGCTTCTACGCCTACGAGCACCCGGCACCCAGCGGCCTGGAACAGTCGAAGACCCGCGTGCTGGCGGGGTCGGACGACTCCCAGCTCATCCGCCGCATCATCGACATGGCCACCGGCGAGAAGCCGCGCGGCGCCTCGGTCGAGACGACGATCAACCCGAAGGCCCAAAAGGCCGCGTACGACGCCCTCGGCAACCGCAAGGGTGCCGTCGTCGCGCTCGACCCGCGCACCGGCGCCGTGCTCGCCATGGTGTCGACGCCGAGCTACGACCCCAACGACGTCGCCGTCCACGACGTGGCGAAGTCGAACGAGGCCTACCAGAAGCTGCTGAAGGACCCGGGCCGCCCGCTCATCAACCGGGCGACGCGCGAGCGCTACCCACCGGGCTCCACCTTCAAGCTCGTCACCGCCGCGGCCGCGCTGGAGGCCGGCAGGGGGCCCGACACCCAGATCCCGTCGCCGGAGCGGCTGACGCTGCCCCAGACCACGACGACGCTCGGCAACGACTCGCCGTGCGGCGGCGACAACGTGACCCTCGACCAGGCGCTGAAGGTCTCGTGCAACACGGCGTTCGCGAACCTCGGTATCGAGCTGGGCGACGACGCGCTGCGCAAGAAGGCCGAGGCGTTCGGCTTCGGCTCGCGTCCGCTCGGCGACCTGAACGCCGTCGCCAGCGTCTATCCCGACGACCCGAACCAGCCCCAGACCGCGCTGACAGCCATCGGCCAGTTCGACGTGTCGGCCACGCCCCTGCAGATGGCGATGGTCGCCGCGGCGATCGCCAACGACGGGGAGCTGATGGAGCCCTACATAGTCCAGACCGTCCGCGCGGCCAACCTGTCGGTCATCGACAGCCACCGGCCGCGTACGCAGAGCCGGCCGATGTCGTCGACGAACGCGAAGACCCTGCAGGAGATGATGGTCCACGTGGTCACCGACGGCACGGGCGCCAACGCGCAGATCAGCGGGCGCACCGTCGGCGGCAAGACGGGCACGGCCCAGCGCGACCTGTCCAAGCCGCCGTATGCCTGGTTCACCTCGTTCGCCGACGACGCGTCCGGCCGCCCGGCGGTCGCCGTGGCGGTGTTCATCGAGGAGGCCGACATCGAACGCTCCGACATCGCGGGCGGGCGGCTGGCCGCCCCGATCGCCAAGAAGGTCATGGAGGCAGTGCTGTGAACCACCACGACCACTCGAACAATCGCCGGAAGGTGAAGTGACATGAGCACCCACGAGCCTGAAGACCTGGGCCAGGGTCCGCGGCGCGCCATGCCCGCGCCCGACGACGACGCACGCACCGAGGCGTACGAGCAGACCAGGGGCGACGAGCCCACCGCACCGATCGACGAGGCGGGCGAGACCGGCCGCCTGCTCGGCCACCGCTACGAGGTCGGCGCCGTCATCGGCCGCGGCGGCATGGCGGTCGTCCACCGCGCGTACGACACCCGGCTCGGCCGTCAGGTCGCGGTCAAGGAGCTCAAGGTCGATCTGGCGAGCGACCCGACGTTCCAGGCGCGGTTCCGCCGTGAGGCCCAGTCGGCCGCCGGCCTGAATCACCCGAACATCGTCGCGGTGTACGACACCGGTGAGGAGACCGACGAGCGCACCGGCCTCGGCGTGCCCTACATCGTGATGGAGCTCGTCGAGGGCCACACGCTTCGTGACGTCCTGCGTGACGGCCGCAAGATCCTGCCCGAGCGTGCGCTCGAGTTGTCGCAGGGTGTCTTGGACGCGCTGAGCTATTCCCACCGCGCCGGCATCATCCACCGCGACATCAAGCCGGCGAACGTCATGCTGACCCCGCAGGGCCACGTCAAGGTGATGGACTTCGGCATCGCGCGCGCCATCGCCGACACCACGGGGTCGATGACGCAGACGGCCGCGGTCATCGGCACCGCCCAGTACCTCTCCCCCGAGCAGGCGCGCGGCGAGACCGTCGATAACCGTTCCGACATCTACTCGGCGGGCTGCCTGCTCTATGAGCTGCTCGTCGGTCGTCCGCCGTTCGTCGGCGACTCGCCGGTCTCGGTGGCCTACCAGCACGTACGCGAGATGCCGGTGCCGCCGAGCCAGCTCGACCCGATGATCACGCCCGAGATCGACGCCATCGTCCTCAAGGCGCTGGCCAAGGACCCGACCGACCGCTACCAGACCGCCCGCGAGATGCGCGACGACATCGCCCGCCTGCTGGCCGGTCAGGAGATCACCGCGTCGGTCCCCGTCGCCGCCGCGGGTGCATCGTTTGGCGAGCCCACCGAGACCCGTCCCGTCGTCCCGGCGACGCCGGCCGCGGTCGACGAGTACGACGACGAGGAGGACGAGGAGGAGCCCAGGCGCAAGGCGTGGCCGTGGGTCGTCGGGCTGCTCCTCGCCACGCTGCTCGCCGTCGGAGGCCTCACCTACTGGTTCATGAACAACGACCCGAAGGCGCCAGTCGCGCCCGCCACCGTCGCCGTGCCCCACGTGCAGGGCAACAGCCGGGTGTCGGCCGAGAACGCGCTGCGTGATGCGCAGCTCAGGTCGGTCGTGTCCGAGGAGGAGGGCCCCGACGACGGGACCGTCGGCGCCGTCACCAAGCAGGATCCCGCAGGTGGCACGCAGGTCCCGGTCGGCTCCGAGGTGAGGATCACCGTCAACGTCGGCCCCAAGAAGCTCCAGATCCCCGGCGGCATCGTCGGCCAGGACAAGGACGCCGCCATCGCGGCGCTGCAGCAGGCCGGCTTCACCAACGTCGAGGCCGTGCCCGCCCAGAACGAGCCGAACAACGCGAAGGCCGACCAGGTCACTGCCGTCGACCCGGGCGAAGGCCAGTCGGTGGCGGCCTCCAGCAAGGTGACACTCTCGTACGCCACCGGGCGTTCGACCATCCCGAACTGGGCCGGGCTGAACCGCGCCGGTGTCGAGCGCGAGGCGAAGTCGCTCGGCTTCACCAACCTCACCTTCGAGGACGCCGAGGTGACCGACCCGCAGCAGGTCGGCGTGGTGGTCAACACCAAGCCCGCGGCCGGCACGTCTGTGGCCCGCAACTCCGGGATCGTGGTCTACATCGGCAAGCTCAAGTCGACACCGACCCCGTCGCCGACCCCGTCGCCCACGCCGTCGGCGAGCCCGTCGCCCACGCAGACCCAGCAGCCCACGCAGTCCCAGCAGCCGACGTCGACGTCGACGCAGACCCCGCGATGAGCCGGCCATGACGCGCATCCTTGTCGTGGACAACTACGACTCGTTCGTGTTCAACCTCGTCCACTACCTCGCCCAGCTCGGCGCCGAGGTCGAGGTACGCCGCAACGACGACGTCGGCCCGCTCGACGCCCTGCCCGAGGTGTTCGACGGGGTGCTGCTGTCCCCCGGTCCCGGCACGCCCGAGGACGCCGGCGTGTGCGTCGAGCTGGTGCGTACGCTCGGCGGGCGCGTACCAATCTTCGGCGTGTGCCTCGGCCTGCAGTCGATCGCCGTCGCGTACGGGGGCGTGGTGGGCCGCGCGCCAGAGCTGCTGCATGGCAAGACCTCACCGGTGGCCCACGACGGCCGCGGCGTGCTCGCCGGGCTGCCGGACCCGTTCACCGCGACGCGCTACCACTCGCTGGCCATCACGGAGCTGCCGGCGGCGCTGGAGGTCTCGGCCACGGCGGGGGCCGACGTGATCATGGCCGTACGCCACCGCGAGCTACCCGTCGAGGCTGTCCAGTTCCACCCGGAGTCGGTGCTGACGCAGGGTGGTCACCGGATGCTCGCCAACTGGCTGGTGGCCTGCGGGTCGGCCGAGGCCCTTGTCCGGCTGGCCGAGCTGCCGCCGGACCCGTTCGCCGCCGTCGCCGGCCGTTGAACCGGTCGCCGGCATCGGCGGCTCAGCCGAGCGGCCTGGCGTGCTGGAGGCCGGCGGGGCCGACGTACTCGGGCAGGGTCACCTCCGCCTCGGTGCGCTGGTTGTAGCCCAGGTGGTAGGTGTCGACGTACTGCCGGTAGATCCGCACGAACTCTGACCTGTTGAGTCCCTGCTCGAGGCGGGCGGGGTCGCCGATGGCGCTGATGACGTAGGGCGGGGCGTACGGCGTGCCGTGGAGGACGACGGTGTTGCCGACACACTTGATGCCCGTGGTTGAGACGACACGCTGGCCCTGGATGGTCATGGCCTCGGCGCCGCTGGCCCACAGCACGTTGACGATGGCCTGGATGTCCTGCTGGTGGACGACCAGGAGGTCCTGGTCGATGCCGGGGACGGTGACCGAGCTGGGCGCGTCCGACAGCGTGACGGTGACCGCGGGCCCCTTCACCGCGGCCATCGACGCGTCCATGGTGCGGCGGTCCAGCTCCTGCTTCAGCGCGGGGTCGACCACCGAGTCGCCGGCGAGCCGGTCGATCTCGGCACGCAGCTCGGCGCTGCGCCGCGACAGCGCCGCGTTGGCCGCCGATCGCGAGCGGACGAGGTCGACGAGGTCGGTGTTACGGCCGGGCCGCAGGTCGGTGCCGCGCGCGTTGACCGCCGACACGCTGATCATCAGCCCGATGGCGACGCACGCCAGCGTGGTGAGGATGCGACCGCGTACGCCCCGCGAGCCTTCTGGCCTACCCACGCGTACCTCCCTCCGTCGCTGCGTGTGCCTTATGGTCTCCCACCGACTACGCTAACGCCGAACCGGAGGAGGAGCGTTGCCCGAATCGAAGACGCGCAAGCAGGCCGAGGCCAAGAAGAAGGTCGAGCGCCACAAGGACGAGGTCGCGACCCGACGCGAGAAGTCGAAGACGGTCGCACCCGGATCCCGCCGTTGGGTCCCGCCGACGTTCATCACCGTCGGCCTCCTTGGTGTCGCGTGGCTGGTCGTCTACTACATCGCCGGCGTCGACGTGCCGTTCATGAACAAGCTCGGCAACTGGAACATCCTCATCGGCATGGGCCTGATGGCCTCGAGCTTCGGGATCGCCACGCTCTGGAAGTGAGCGACCGGGCCGCGGCGGGTCACCTCCCGATGCGGTTGTGGGTCTCCCAGTACTTGTAGAGCTCCGGGTTGACCTTCTCGACGCTCAGGTCGTCCCAGTAATTGGCGACGACGGGCTTGCCGCGCTGATACCACGCGACACGGTTGGCCAGGCATCCCACCAGGCCGGTGCGTCCCTCGGTGGCATATTCGCTCATCCCCTCCGCGGGGCACCTCCCGGCGTCCCTGCGCATGCCCTCGAGCTCACGCGCGGCCGCGGCCTCGTCGCGGTACAGCTCGTAGTCGACACTCCTGACCACCGGCGAGTCGAACTGCATCTCGTGGCAGGAGGCCGAGAGCACGGGGCTGATGGAGAGGTCTGCGCCCGCGAACGCGTCGGTGAACGAGCACTGCGACAGGTCGGCGGTCACGAGCTGGCGGAGCTTGGTGCGGTTCGCCTGCTGATCGGGCGTGAGCGGGGCCGTGGATCCCGACGACTCGCTGGTCGTCTCGTCAGTCGGCGTGGGCACCGGGTTGAGCACGACACCCGGCGAGGTCTGTTCCGTCTTGGGCTCGGCGCCCGGCCGGAGGGCGAGCGCAGTGACCAGCCCGGCGACGACGAGGGCGACCACGACGGCGGGGATCCACAGCTTGGCGCGCCCCTTCGGCGCGGGTGCCTCCTCGCGCACGCTGGCCGCGGCGGACGACGTCGCGGCCTGGTCTGCGGGTCGGCCCCAACCCCGGGGCGGATCGGTCTGAGGTGTCTGCGTCGCCTGCGGGGCCCGTGCGTCGGCGGATGCGGCCTGCCACGGGTCGTGCGAGGGGGTTGCCGCTGGCCAGGGCGCGTCGGCGGCGGACGGGACGGACGCGGCGGAGCGTGCCGATCCACCGGTCGGCGGGGTCTGCGGTGGCACGGGCCGCGGGGCGTACGCGGCTGCTCCCCCGGCCACTGCTCCCCCGGCCGTTGCTCCCTTGGCGGGCGCCAGCGGATGGCGGGACGTGTTCCTCGTGGTCGGCTGGTCGACAGCGGCATCCTCGGCGGCGACGTGGTGCAGCGCTCCGAGGACCGTCACGGTCTTGGGGTCGTGCCGCATCAGCGGCGGGCGGCCGAACAGCGACGTCAGCGCCTCGTGGACCATGCGCAGGCGCGACGAGCCACCGGTCAGGTAGACCTCCTGCAGCTCCCCGACGGGCACGCCGGACTTCGCCGCGACGTCGCGGACGAGCGCCACGACCTGGTCGACCAGCGGCGCGGTCAGCTCGCGGAGCCCCTCGGCGGTGAGCGTCACCGACGCGCTGCCCGCCGGGTCCTGCACGCGGATGGTGGCGTGCTCGTAGTCGGCGAGGTGGTGCTTGGCGCCGCGTACCTGCTCGCGCAGCGCGAGCATCGAGGCGCCGGTCCGGGCGGCCATGAGTGAGTCGACCAACGCGGTCTCGCCGCGCCCGCGGAGCTCGTCGAGGACGTGGCGGACGATCGCGGCGTCGACGTGGTTGCCGCCGACCGGGGCGCCCCCGGCGGCCAGGACGACGTTCTCGGCCCCCGTGCGCAGGACCGCGACGTCGCTGGTGCCGCCGCCCAGGTCCACGACCGCCACGCGGCCCCGGTCGGGGCGGTCGACGCCGTACAGCGTGGCGGCGGCCACGGGCTCGGAGACGATCCGCACCGGGCACGGCACGACCGCGCGCGCCGCCGCTTCGAGCTGGGCGCGGCGGTAGTCCTGCCAGTCCTCCGGGCAGGTCATCACCAGCAGGCGCGGCGTACCCCCGCCGGCGACCTCCGAGGCGCGGGCGACCACGCGGCGCAGCACGGCCACGACGAGGTCGACGACGTCGACCTGACGCTCGCCGAACCACCACGAGCCCTCGCCCAGGTGGTTCTTCGGATTCGCGAGGAACAGCTCGGGGCTGTCGAGGGACTGCCGCACCGCCGCCTGGCCCACATACGTCGTCGGCCCGTCGACGAGCACGGCCGACGGCATCTGCTCGGCCTCGTCCGACAACCGCACGACGCGCGGGGCCGCCTCACCGTCCACCCAGACGGCGGCAGCGGTGTTCGACGTCCCGTAGTCCACGCCCAGGACCCACTCGGCCACGTAAGATCCCCTTCCAGCGCCCCGGGATGGGGCTGCCCACACTCTAGGTGTTGGAGGCGGCAAACCGATGGGTCTGAGACTCACCAAGGACCAGGCACTGGCCTACCAAGGCACGCAGAAGCTCCTGCGCGACCACGACCGCGGCCAGCTCGCGACCTGGCTCGACCGGGCCCTCGACACCCCGCCGGGGCGCGTCGTCGTCGTCGGCGAGCCCGGTCGCGGCCGCAGCACGCTCGTCGCCGCCCTCGCGGGCACCGAGCCGGCCGCCCCCGGCACCGAGGAGTACGCCGAGGTCACCGTCGTCGAGGGCCGCCCGCTCGCCGGCGTCCACCTCGTCGACACCCCGGGGGCCGGGCTGGACTCCGCCACGACCGACCGCGCCGTGCAGGCGGCCATGACGGCCTCGGCGCTCGTGTTCGTCACCGATGCCGGCGCGCCCCTCAGCCGGCCCGAGCTCGACTTCCTCGAGCGCACCAGCCAGCGAGTCGCCCGCGTCGTCGTGGTCGTCGCGCGCACCGACCGCTACCCGCAGACCTGGCGTACCGTCCTCGAGGAGGACCGCCGCCTGCTCGCCGCGCACGCCCCACGCTTCGCCGACGCCCCCGTCGTCGCCGTCGCCGCCTCGCTCCTGCTGGAGGCCCGCCGCACCGACGACGCCACCGCCGACCTGCTGCTCGAGGCCTCCGGCGTCTCCGACCTCACCGCTGCGCTCGACGCCGCCGTCGCCGACGGCGAGATGGCCCCCTTCCGCAACTACCTGCGCGGCGCCGAGGGTGCGCTCACGATGGTCCTCGACGAGCTGGAGGGCGAGGCCGAGGTCGGTGACCTGGCCCGCGACGAGCTGGAGGCCCGCCGCGTCGAGCTCGAGCAGCGCCAGGACGCGGCCGGCCGCTGGGCCCACGAGCTCCAGCGCGACCTGGCCCGCGTACGCCAGGGCCTGGCCCGGTGTGCCGGCGACCGGCTCGACGCCTACGTCGACGAGCAGAAGCGCGCCATCGGCTCCGCCGACCGCATGTGGTCGGGCAAGCAGCAGCAGCGCTGGAGCGGAGAGCTGTCCAGCGCCCTGGCGACGATCGCCACCGACCTCGCCCGCGGGTTCACCGACGACCTCACCGCCACCGTCACCGCCGCCGTCGCCGAGGCGGAGGCCGACATCGACCGGCTCATGGGTGGGCTCGCCGAATACCGGGCCGAGGCCGACTCGGTGCTCGCCGCGCCGCGCTCGCAGTCGTCGGTGCTCGACCCATCGCTCATCGGGTCGCTCGTGCTCGGCGCGGGTCTGGCCGGGCAGGCCGCCACCGCCGCAGGCGTCGCCGCCGCGGGCGTGTTCTCCCCCATCGGCCTGGTCGTCGGCGGGACGCTGCTCGCGGTCAACATCGGCTTCCGCGGCGCCCGGCAGAACAAGCAACAGCTCGTCGACGTGCTGATGGAGTCGAGCCGACGCGTGCGCAGCGACGTCCTCGCGTACGCCGACGGCGTCCTCACCGAGGTCGGCGCCGAGGTCCGGATCCTGCTCACCGCCCACAACCGCCGTGCGCTCGCCGCCGTCAACGCCGAGCTGCGCGCGCTCGAGGCCGACAGCCGGCGCGAGGACGAGGCGGCGGCGAGGCGCCGGCGTAGGCGGGACGAGAAGCTCGAGGCCGTACGCACCCAGCTGGAGGCCGTGCGCGCGGCCGCCGACGGGCTGAAGGGATGATGGGCCGGCCGGGGGATGATGGTGCCAAAAAATGTCGGGACGCGACGGAACATCCGCGGCCGACCGCGTACTCCTACATGTACGAACGGCGCAGAGGGCGCCCCCGAGGAAGGACCAGCCAGCCATGACCGATCTGCCGATGGACGACAGCACCGACTACGACGCCCCGCTCGACGACACGACGACCGAGGACACGACTGACCCGACCACGGACTACACCGGCGGCCTGCCGGTCAGCGAGCAGACCGACGAGTACGGCAACACCGTCACCGCCTACGACCTCGACAGCGACGGCCGCTACGACAACATCGAGATCGAGGCCCCGAGCGGCACCAAGGTCGAGCTGGCCGACTCCGACACCGACGGCGGCATCGACCGAGTCAGCCGCGACGAGGACGGCGACGGCAACACCGACCTCATGATCGTCGATAACCCCGACGGCACCTACGATGTCTCGCGCGACAGCGACGACGACGGTTCGTTCGACCAGCACCGCACCATGACGCGCAGCGAGATGGACGCGGTCGACCCGACCGTGACCGAGTGGATGGACAAGGACATGCCGAGGTGATCTCCCGTGACTGACCGGTTCGACGACCAGCAGGACTGGTTGGCCGACATGCCGGAGGCGGCCTGGGCCAGGGCGGTCGAATTCGCCCTGGACCCGGGCTCGACGCCCCACGACGACCTCGTCCCCGACACCCGGGACGGGGTCGACACCGGGGATGACGGCATGTTCGACCTCGATGCGCTGCGGGCGGGCGACGCCGACCACGCGGCCCAGACCGACCAGGCGTACGCCACCGAGGGCGCACCCACGGCCGACGGCGTCACCGACCACGCCAACGACCAGCCCGAGGTCGCGGACGCCGACCAGGACGATCCGTTCGCCGACTCATTCGACCACGTCGCCGAACACACCTCCGACCCCGGCCTCGACGACAGCCCCCTCCTCGACGACGACGCGGACTGGCAGGTGTGAACGACCTCGACCACGCGCTGGCCAGCCTCGCCCAGCACCTGGCCGCCCACCTCGATCCCGCGCGCGCCCCCCGGGCGCGTGCGGTGGCGACCGCGCTCGCCGAGCCCCCTCGGGTCGCGGTCGTGGGCCGGGTCAGCTCCGGCAAGTCGACGCTGGTCAACGCTCTCATCGGCCGTGAGATCGCCCCCACCGCGGCGGGTGAGTCCACCCGCGTGGTCACCCACTACCGCTACGGCGCGCCCGACCGCGCCGAGCTCGTCCTCGACGACGGGACCGTCCGCTTCGTCCCCTTCGTCGACCGTCGTGTGCCCGACGACCTCGGTGTCGACCCAGCCCGCGTACGCCGCCTGGAGGTCCACCTGCAGGCCGGCGCGCTGCGCGACCTCGTCCTCATCGACACCCCGGGCCTCGCGTCCCTCGACAACGACGGGACGGCCACCCGAGCCTCCGTCCTCGGATCGGTCGAGGCGGGCGGTGCCGCCGACGCGCTGTTGTTCCTGTTCCGCGACACCGAGCAGGGCGACGACCTCGCCTTCCTGTCGGAATTCCGCGAGGCGGGCGGCTCCTTCGACGTTCGCGGCCTCAATTCGATCGGCGTCCTCGCCCGCGCCGACGAGGCCGGTGGGGACGACCCGCTGGCCGCCTCGGCCGCACGTGCCCGCGCTCTCTCCGCCGCCCGCCGTCGCGAGGTGGCCGCGGTCGTGCCGGTGGCCGCGCTACTCGCCAGCGCCGTCCGCGCCGGTCGTGTCGACGACGCCTTCACCCGTGACGTGGCGTCCCTCGCCTCCGCCGACGCCGTCCGCCTGCGCCTGGCCGACCGGCTCGGCGCCCCCGAGGGGGTCGACGCCGACGCGTTCACCCGCGTCCAGGCCACGCTGGGCGCATACGCCACCCTCGCCGGCCGCCACCGCGCCTCCGACGCCGTCGAGCTGATGTCGTGGCTCGAGGAGACATCGGGCGTACGCGAGCTCGAGCGCGTGCTGCGCGCCGAGGTGCTCCCACCGCTGCGGCTGATCCGCGCGGGCCGCGCCCTCGACGACCTCGCCGCGCTGGTCGCCGGCATGCCGCTGGCGGGCGACGTGGAACGCCTCCGCCTCGACCCGGTGACCCAGCCGTTGCGCGAGCTGCAGGCCCTGCAGGGTCTGCGCGTCGATGACCCCTCGTCCGAGCTCGTCCCCGTCCTGGAGGCCCTCGTCCGCCACGACTCGCCGGCGCAGCGCCTCGGGCTTCCGGCGGAGGCCTCGGCCGGCCGCGTACGCGAGACCGCTCGACGCCTCGCCCAACACGCGAAGTCGCTCGCCACGCTGTCGTTCTCACCGCCCGAGGCATCGGCAGCCCTCGTCGTTGTACGCTCGGCCCAATTGCTCAGCGCCTGATCCGACGGGGGACCCGCATGGACCGAACAGTGGAGGCAGAGCTCCTCGACCGCGCCCGCGGGGGTGACGGAGAGGCTTTCCGTGAGCTCGTCGAGAGCTACCGCACGCGGGTGTGGTCGATCTGCCTGCGCACGACGGGCAACCACGCCGATGCCGAGGACGCCTTCTCCGAGGCGCTGCTGGCCGCCTGGCGCAACCTCGACAAGTTCCGCGGCGAGTCCGCCTTCGGGTCGTGGCTCTATCGCATCGCCTCGAACGCGGCGCTCATGATCATCCGTCGCCGCAAGGAGCAGTCGATGGACATGGACGAGTACGCCGAGCGCCACGAGGGCGTGTCCGACGCGATGGACATGGCCGACCAGGTGATCGAGAACGACCGCCTCCAGAAGGCCATCAACAACCTGCCGCTGAAGCTGCGCGCGGCGCTGGTGCTGCGCGAGATCGCCGACTGCACCTACGAGGACATCGCCGCCCAGCTCGACATCCCGGTCCAGACGGTGAAGTCACGCCTCAACCGGGCCCGGGCCCAGCTCCGCGAGGAGCTCACGACGGCCTGACCGGAACCCGCGGGCGGGGAGGTTCGCCAGAGACAGATCCGGGGATCGCGACGAGGCTCGTCCCGTGTCCGTAGGCGCGGTGATGCGCGGCATGGCGTACCGGGATCTGGTCGATGGGCGGGCGCTGAGCAGCCCCGCCCGGCGCCCAAAGGGTGTTTCCTTGTGCACAAGGTGGGGTTCGGGGCGGAGCCCCGCGCGAGGGTTCGGGGTACGCAGGGCACGCCCGCGTCAGGACAGGGGCTTGAGCAGCGGGAAGAGGATCGTCTCGCGAATGCCGACGCCGGTGAACAGCATCACCAGCCGGTCGATGCCCAGCCCGAGGCCGCCCATCGGCGGGGCGCCGAACTCCAGCGCGGCGAGGAAGTCCTCGTCGAGCTGCATGGCCTCAGGATCACCGGCGGCCGCCGCGAGCGACTGCTCGACGAGCACCTCGCGCTGGATGACGGGGTCGATGAGCTCCGAGAAGCCCGTGCCTCGCTCCATGCCGCCGATGATCAGGTCCCACGCCTCGATCAGGCGCGGCTCGTCGGTCTGGCGGCGGGCCAGCGGCTGGGCCACGGCCGGGTAGTCGCACACGAACGTCGGCTGGACGAGGTCGGGCTCGACGAGCTCGCCGAACAGCTCCATGACCATCTTCTGGTCACCCCACTTGGGGTCGTGCTCGACCTCGTGGGCGTCGGCGATCTCGCGCAACCGCTCGACGGGGGTGTCGAGGGTGATCTCCTCGCCGAGCTTCTCGGACAGGCCCGGATAGACCGACAGCCAGCGCCACTCGCCGTCGAGGTCGATGGTCTGGTCACCGGCGGTCACCTGGCGCGAGCCGAGCACGTCGGCGGCGTCGACGATGATCTTCTGGATCAGCGCCGCGATCGTCTTCTGGTCACCCCAGGACTGATAGGCCTCCAGCATCGTGAACTCGGGCGCGTGCGACGAGTCGATGCCCTCGTTGCGGAAGATGCGGCCCATCTCGTAGACGCGGTCGGCGCCGCCGACCATGGCGCGCTTGAGGTAGAGCTCGAGCGCGATGCGCATCGTCATCGGCAGGTCGAACGCGTTGAGATGGGTGTTGAACGGGCGCGCCGCCGCACCACCGTGGATCAGCTGCAGCGTCGGGGTCTCGACCTCGAGATAGCCCTCTTCGTGGAGGGTCTCGCGGATGGAACGGGTGATCGCGGCACGCGTACGCACCATGTCGCGCGCCTCCTGGCGCACGGTCATGTCGGCGTAGCGCTGTCGTACGCGGGCCTCCTCGCTCATCTCGGAGTGGAGGTTCGGCATGGGGCGCAGCGCCTTGGACGCCATCTCCCAGCGCGACGCCATGACCGACAGCTCGCCGCGCCGCGACACGATCACGCGACCCTCGACGAACACGTGGTCACCGAGGTCGACATCAGCTTTCCACTCCGCGAGCGCCTCCTCGCCGACCTCGGCGAGCGACAGCATGACCTGCAGGCGTTCGCCCGGGCTGTCGGCGGTGAAGCCGTCCTGCAGCGTGGCGAAGCAGAGCTTGCCGGTGTTGCGGATGAACACGACACGGCCGGAGACGCCGACGACGTCCTGGGTCTCCTCACCGGTCTCGAGGTGGCCCCAGCCGGCTCGCACCTCGCGAAGGGCGTGCGTACGCCCCACCTTCACCGGGTAGGCCTGGCGGCCTTTGGAGAGCAGGCGGTCGCGCTTCTCGCGGCGGATCTGCATCTGCTCCGGGAGGTCGACTTCGGGGAGGCTGGGATCGCGCTGTTCAGTCACCCGCACAGACTATCCGCACGCCTGCGCCGCGTCGCATCTGCGAATTCGGCCAGGAATCCGCCGGGTGGTGGGACGGGCACTGCCCGGTGACCGGGGCTCCGGTTAGGCTGACCGGCATGAGCTACGGTCAGAACCCTTACGGTCAGAACCCCTACGGCGGCCAGCCCGGCCAGCAGCCCGGCGTATACGGCCAGCGGCCGTTCGGTCAGCCGCAGCCCGGCCAGTACGGGCAGCAGCCCGGTGGCTTCGGCCAGCCCGGTCAGCAGCCTGGTCAGTACGGCCAGCCCCAGCAGCCCGGCGGCTTCGGCCAGCCCGGACAGGGTCAGTCGGGTCAGCAGCCCGGTCAGGGCCAGCCCGGTCAATACGGCCAGCAGCCTGGCCAGCCCCAGTCGCAGCCGTCGGGCGAGGCGCCAAAGATCGCCGAGCACGCGGTCCGCGTCCACACCCTCGGCGACGACCCCGAGGAGTTCGTCGCCCAGTCCCTGGGTGAGGTCATCGGCGTCGCGATGCGTCCGCGCACCAACGACGTCAACGCTCAGGTCAGGGCCCGTCAGGAGGCCGTTGGCCGCATGGCCGAGATGGCCGAGTCGGCCGGTGCCGACGCCGTGATCGGCCTGCGCTTCGACTCCAACTCCGAAGAAGTCGTGGCGTACGGCACCGCCGTCGTCCTCGAGGACCTGGCCAGCGGTGTCGACGACGACGTCGTCGACGCCGAGGTCACCGACGAGGAGGTCATCCACACCTCGGGCGACGACGACTCCGCCTCGCCGAGCGACTCCACCTTGGGTCAGATCCAGGGCGACGAGTCGCCGCTGGACGACTCGACGTCGACCTCCTACGACGCCGAGGCCGAGTCGACCGACCAGGTGGGCCAGGACGACGACGAGGACGAGGAGGGCACGCGCCTCGCCCCGCGCCAGACCTTCGGCCAGACCAACCCTTACGCGCAGCCCGCGTCGTCCGAGCAGCCGAGCCCGTACGGCCAGCAGTCGCAGGGACAGCAGTTGCAGGGCGGCCGGCAGGGCCAGCCGGCCAACCCGTACGGCCAGAACCCGTACGGCGGTCAGCCCAGCCAATACGGCCAGAGCCCCTACGGTCAGTCCCAGGGCGGTCAGCAGGGCAACGAGGGCGGACAGTCGCAGGGCTGGCCCTTCTCCAACAGCTGATCCGACGAACGGTTCGGCCCGCGACCTCTCAGGTCGCGGGCCGTTGCTGTCTGCCGTCCTGCGTACTGGTCAGGCGGGGAGGACGCGTACGCCGTCCTCATCGCCGACGAGCCGCACGTCGGCGAGCGTGCCGATGACCGCGTCGGCCTCCAGCCGATCCCGGGGATTGGTCGTGGTGACGGCGAGCGTGGCGCAGCCGGCCGCGCGGGCACCCGCAAGGCCGGCGGGCGCGTCCTCGACGACCAAGCAGCGGGTGGGGTCGAAGCCGAGCCGTTCGGCGGCCAGCAGGAACGGGTCGGGAGCGGGCTTGCCGCGCTCGACGTCGTCAACGGTGACGACGACCTCGGGATGGGCGAACCCGCTCGCCTCGAGGCGGGCGTAGGCCAGGGGCCGCGTGCACGACGTGGCGATGGCGACGCGGTCGCCGGGCGGCCCGGAGACGGCTTGGGCCGCCCCGGGCAGGGGCACGACCCCGTCGGTGTCGGCGAGCTCGAGCTCGTTGACGCGGGCGAGCGATGCCGCGCGGCCCTCCTCGGGGATGAGGTCGGCAACGATGCTCGCGGCGGGTACGCCGTGGTAGCCGGCCATCTGCTCGGCGGTGATGCCGTGCTCCTGGGCCCAAGTCGTCCACGAGCGGACCACCGCCGGCGTGGAGTCGAGCAGGGTGCCGTCCATGTCGAAGATGACGGCGTCGAAGGTGCGGTCGGCGAGGCTGCCGAGCTGGTCCATGGGCTTTCCTCTCGCGGCGGTCACACCCGCCATTGTCGCACCGGGCCCGTCGCGTCCCTCCCCGGCCGTGAGCGCGTCCGGTTCCGGGCTCCCCTGAGCTCGTCCGGGCGCGGTCGGGGTTTCCCACGGGTTGATTGAGTGAGCACTCACTCACTAGCATGGGAGCATGTCTCCCAGAGCCACCCCGATGCCTCCCGAGGAACGCCGTCGCGCGATAATCGCCGCGGCGATGCCGCTGGTGCGCGAGCGCGGGTTCGACGTGTCCACCGCCGACGTCGCCGCCGCCGCGGGCATCGCGGAGGGCACGCTGTTCCGCGTCTTCCCCACCAAGGCCGACCTGCTGTCCGCGGTCGTCCATCAGGTGATGGACCCCGCCGATGACATCGCCCGGCTCGACGCGATCGACCGCACCCTGCCCCTGCCCACCCGCATCCGGCTGGTCGTCGATCAGTGGACCGAGCGCATCGATGACGTCAGCGTGATGATGGCCGCCATCCACACCTCCCACGCCGGCCGCGAGGCCGCGGGCGCCCACAAGAGCCACGACGCCGAGTCGATGGAGCGCCACCGCCGCCAGAGCCAGGAGCTCGACGCGGCCGTCGAGCGCGTCATCGCCCCCGACGCCGACGCGCTGCGCGTACCCGTCCACACCGCCGCCCTGTTCGTGCGGTCGGCCACGTTCGCCGCCACCCACCCGATGGTCAACCCCGGCGACCGCATCCGCGTCGACGACCTCGTCACCATGCTCGTTGCCGGCATCACCGCCCAGGAGACCCCGTGCTGACCCGACTCCTGCGCACTCACCTGCGTCCCTTCCGGGGCCTGCTCGTGGCCGTCGTCGTCCTCCAGACCGTCGGCACCATCGCCTCCCTCATGCTGCCCAGCCTCAACGCCGCGATCATCGACAGGGGCGTGGCGAAGGGCGACACCAGCTACATCTGGCGCACCGGCGCGATCATGCTGGGCGTCTCGCTGGTCCAGGGCGCCTGCGCGATCCTGGCCGTACGCCTGGGCGCCCGTGCCGCCATGTCGTTCGGCCGCGACGTGCGCGGGGCGCTGTTCCACCGCGTGCTGGCCTTCTCCAACCGGGAGCTCGGCGACTTCGGCGCCCCGTCGCTCGTCACCCGCACGACCAACGACGTCCAGCAGGTCCAGATGCTGGTTGTGATGAGCTGCACGATGCTCGTCACCGCGCCGATCACCATGGTCATCGGCGTGTTCATGGCCGTGCGCGAGGACGCCGGTCTCTCGTTGCTGCTGCTGGTCGCCGTCCCGCTGCTCGCCGTCTGCATCGGTCTGCTCGTCCGGCGGATGGGTCCCCTGTTCCGCGCCATGCAGGACCGCATCGACGCCGTGAACCGCATCGTGCGCGAGCAGATCACCGGCATCCGGGTGGTACGCGCCTTCGTGCGCGAGCCCTTCGAGACCGCCCGGTTCGACCGCGCGAACGCCGCCCTGACGCAGACCCAGACGTCCGTGGGACGCCTGATGGCCACGATGTTCCCCGTCGTGATGTTCATCCTGAACCTGTCGTCGGTCGCGGTGATCTGGTTCGGCGCCCACCGCATCGATGCCGGCCACATGCAGGTCGGCCAGCTGACCGCGTTCCTCACCTACCTCATGCAGATCCTGATGTCGGTGATGATGGCCAGCTTCATGATGGTGATGGTCCCCCGAGCCGCCGTCTGCGCCGAGCGCATCGGCGAGGTGCTCGACACGGAGTCGTCGGTGCTATCACCCGCGGACGGCGTGCGCGACGTGACCGCGTACGGGCGCGTCGAGCTGCGCGACGTCGAGTTCTCCTACCCCGGCGCCGAGGAGCCCGTGCTCCACGCGATCGACCTGGTCGCCGAGGCCGGGCGTACGACCGCGATCATCGGCTCGACCGGCTCGGGCAAGTCGACGCTGGTCAACCTCGTCCCGCGCCTGTTCGACGCGACCGCGGGGACGGTCCTGGTCGACGACGTCGACGTACGCGACCTCGACCCCGACGAGCTGTGGCGCCGCATAGGTCTGGTGCCGCAGAAGCCGTTCCTGTTCTCGGGCACGGTGGCGTCCAACCTGCGCTACGGCAAGCCGGACGCCACCGAAGACGAGCTGTGGGACGCGCTGCGCACCGCCCAGGCCGAGGACTTCGTGCGCGAGATGGAGGGGGGCCTGGACGCCGAGATCAGCCAGGGCGGCACGAACGTCTCCGGCGGCCAGCGCCAGCGCCTGGCGATCGCCCGTGCGCTGGTGAAGAAACCCGAGGTCTACCTGTTCGACGACTCGTTCTCGGCCCTCGACGTCGCCACCGACGCCCGCCTGCGGGCCGCGCTGGCCCGCGAGGTCACGGAGGCGACCGTCATCATCGTCGCCCAGCGCGTGTCGACCATCCGCGACGCCGAACAGATCGTCGTGCTCGACCACGGCCGGGTCGTCGGCCGCGGCACCCACGACGAGCTTCTCGGCTCGTGCCCCACCTACGTCGAGATCGTCGACTCCCAGCTGGGCGTGGAGGAAGCGGCATGAGCCAGACCACGAAGGCGCCCGAGCGCCCCAAGCACGGCCCCACGGGCAGAGGCGGCCCGCACAGCGCGCGCCCGGTCGAGAAGGCCATCAGCTTCGGTCCATCCCTGCGACGCCTCGTCGGCCACCTGCGACCTGAGCGCGTCGTTGTCGGCGCCGTCCTGGTGCTGGCCCTCATCGGCGTCGCCCTGTCGGTGTACGGGCCGAAGATCCTGGGCCGCGCCACCGACGTCGTCTTCACCGGCATCATGGGCCGCGCCCTCGGCACCCAGTTCCCGGGCCTGTCGAAGGATCAGGTCGTCGCCCTCCTCCGCAGCCAGGGCCAGACCACGTTGGGCGACCTCGTCGCCAACCAGGACATCGTCCCGGGCCGCGGCATCCAGTTCGACCACCTCGGCAAGGTGCTCCTGCTGGCGCTCGCGTTCTATGCGGCGTCCGCGCTGCTGCTGTGGTTGCAGGGCTACCTCGTCAACGGCGCCATCCAGCGCACGGTCTACCGCCTGCGCCGCGACGTCGAGGCCAAGCTCAACCGGCTGCCGCTGCGCTACTTCGACTCCACCCCGCGCGGCGAGCTGCTGTCGCGCGTCACCAACGACATCGACAACGTCTCCCAGACGCTGACCCAGACGCTCAACCAGCTGCTGACATCGCTGCTTCAGCTGGTCGGCGTACTCGTCATGATGTTCCTGATCTCACCGCTGCTGGCGCTCGTCGCGCTGGTGACGATCCCCGTCTCGATGGTCGTGATGGGCATCATCGGCAAGCGCTCCCAGAAGCTGTTCGCCGAGACGTGGAGGTCGACCGGCGAGCTCAACGCCCACATCGAGGAGGCCTACACCGGCCACTCGCTGGTCAAGGTGTTCGGACGCCAGAAGGAGGTCGAGCAGGTCTTCGCCGAGCGCAACGAACAGCTGTACGCCGCTTCGTTCGGCTCCCAGTTCGTCTCCGGCATCATCATGCCCACGATGATGTTCATCGGGAACCTCAACTATGTGATCATCGCCGTCATCGGCGGCCTGCGCGTGGCCAGTGGCACCATGACCGTCGGCGACGTCCAGGCGTTCATCCAGTACTCCCGCCAGTTCACCCAGCCGCTCACCCAGGTCGCCTCGATGGCGAACCTGCTGCAGTCGGGCGTCGCGTCGGCCGAGCGCGTGTTCGCCGTGCTCGACGAGCCCGAGGAGCGGCCCGAGACCGCGGCACCGCTCAACCCGACCCGGGGCCACGTGCGCTTCGAGCACGTCGACTTCGCCTACTCCCCCGACAAGCCGCTCATCACCGACCTGTCGCTCGACGTACGCCCCGGCGAGACCGTGGCCATCGTCGGCCCCACGGGCGCGGGCAAGACGACCCTGGTGAACCTCATCATGCGGTTCTACGAGCTCGACGCGGGCCGCATCACCCTCGACGACATCGACATCTCGTCGGTGCCGCGGTCGGCGCTTCGTCTCCAGATGGGCATGGTGCTGCAGGACACCTGGCTGTTCCACGGCACCATCCGCGACAACATCGCGTACGGCCGCCCCGACGCGACCGAGGACGACATCCTCGCGGCGGCGCGGGCCGCGTACGTCGACCGCTTCGTCCACCAGCTGCCCGAGGGCTACGACACGGTGATCGACGAGGAGGGCAACAACGTCTCCGCCGGCGAGAAACAGCTGATCACCATCGCCCGGGCGTTCGTCTCCGACCCGTCGCTGCTGATCCTCGACGAGGCGACGAGCTCGGTCGACACCCGCACCGAGGCGCTCGTGCAGAAGGCCATGGTCGCGCTGCGCGAGAGGCGTACGAGCTTCGTGATCGCCCACCGCCTCTCGACCATCCGCGACGCTGACCTCATCCTCGTGATGGAGAACGGCTCGATCGTCGAGCAGGGCTCCCACGCTGAGCTGCTGGCCGCCGAGGGGGCGTACTGGGCGCTCTACCAGGCCCAGTTCGCCGGCCCCGCCGACGGGCTCGACCAGACGTAGGGAACGGGGTCAGTACGCGGGAGCGTGGCGAGGGAGCCAGGGCGCGAAGATCGGCAAGCTGCAGACCGGCCAGAAGGGACGATCACCTGCCAGCCAGCGTGCCGCCAGCATCCAGGCCCCACGGACATGGGCGTCCGGGTGACCGCTCCACCACCGCCACCCCAATGATCAAGGGCCTGAGCGCATACGGCGTCCAGGGCGTACGCCGGGGCAGCGTCCGGAAGCTCGACGTGCATCCGGGCTCAGCGGCCTTCCCGCCGCACCTCCTCGAGCAGGCGCGCCACGTCGCCGGCGGTGAGCGGTGCCTTCGGCTGGGTCACGGCGCGGCGCAGCGGGAAGTCACCTATCAGCATGAGCATCTCGGCGTTGCCGAGCAGGCCGGGCAGATCTCCACCCGGTGCCACGTCGAGAGCCCGCTCGATCGCCGCACGCCCGGCCGGGTGTGCCAACCACTCGTTGATCGACGACTCCTCGTCGAGGTCGACGGGCGCCAGATCCGATGCGACGTCGAACGGCGTGCCGAGCCCGCCGGCGGACACCGCGTACAGGCCCGGCTCCACGACGAACCTGTGGTGGGGCGTCGACCAGTACGCGAGGGCCCGCTCGGTCAGGTCGAACGTGACGGTGGCCGTCTCGCCCGAGGCGATCTCGACCTTGTCGAACGCCCGCAGCTCGCGGCGCGGGCGCTTCACGGCTGAGCCGGCTGGCGGGTGCACGAACAGCTGGACGACCTCCTTGCCGACCCTGTCGCCGGTGTTGGTGACATCCACCTCGACGTGGACGCGCAGGTCGCCGGCCGCCACCGACCCGGAGATCTCGACGCGCGGCTCGGCGTACGCGAAGGTCGTGTAGGACAGGCCGTGGCCAAACGCGTACGCCACCTCGCGGCCGGTCGCCTCGAAGCCGCGGTGACCGACGAAGACGTCCTCGGAGTAGGCGCTGTGACCGGCCTCACCGGGGAAGCTGAGGTGGCTCGGGTGGTGCTCGAGGCGGTGCGGGATCGTCTCGGCGAGACGCCCGGAGGGGTTGACCGCACCGGTGAGCACGTCGCGTACGGCGGCACCGGACTCCTGGCCGGCGAGGCCGCAGTCGACGACCGCGCGGGCGCGGTCCCACGGCATGGTGACGACGCCACCCTTGCTGAGCACGACGACCACCGCGGGATTCGCTGCGGCGACGGCCTCGAGACAGGCGAGCTGGTCGGCGGGCAGGTCGAGGTGGGGGCGGTCGAAGCCCTCGGACTCCTCAGCGGCGGTCAGTCCCAGCATCATCACGACGACGTCAGCGGCGCGGGCGACGGCGACGGCCTCGTCGCGCAGGCGCCGCTCCTCGTCGGCCGCGTCGCCGAGCGCCTCGTCGCCGCGCCCGAAGCCCGGGGCGTACGCGACGTCGCGGCCGACCTCGGCGAACGCGTCGAGCAGCGAGGTGGCATACGCGGCGTTCACGCGTGAGCTTCCGTCGCCCTGAAAGCGCGGCTTCTCGGCGAACCGGCCGATGACGGCGACCTGCGCGTCGGGCGCGAGCGGGAGGATGCCGTCGTTCTCGACGAGCACGAGCGACTCGGTGGCGGCCCGGCGGGCGATCTCGCGGTGGCCGGCGAGGAGCGTGGCCTCGGCGTCGGCCTCGCGGGCGACCCCGCCGGTGGGCCCGGCCGCGACGCCCTTGGCCACGAGCTCGAGGACGCGACGCACGGCGGTGTCGAGAACGGCCTCGTCGAGCTCCCCGGAGCGCACGGCGGCGGCGACGGCGGCGGGCGAACGCTCCAGGTCCGGCGGCATCTCGAGGTCGAGGCCGGCCTCGAGCGCTGGTACGCGGCCGTCGACCGCGCCCCAGTCGGAGACGACCAGGCCGTCGAAGCCCCACTCGTCGCGCAGGACCTCGGTCAGCAGCCAGTGGTTGCGGGAGGCCGGGACGCCGTTGACGCGGTTGTAGGAGCACATGACCGTCCAGGGCTGGGCGGCGGTGACGACGCGCTCGAACGCGGGGAGGTAGATCTCGCGCAACGCCCGCTCGGAGACGTCGGCGGAGACGCGGGCGCGGTCGGTCTCCTGGTTGTTGGCGGCGAAGTGCTTCAGCGAGGTCCCGATGCCGGCCGACTGGATGCCGCGGACGAGGCCGAGACCCATCTCACCGGAGAGGTGGGGGTCCTCGGAGAAATACTCGAAGTTGCGTCCGCACAGGGGTGAGCGCTTGATGTTGACCCCCGGGCCGAGCACGACCGAGACCCCGAGCGAGCGGGCCTCGGCGCCGATCGCGGCGCCGACCTCGTGGAGGAGCGAAGGGTCCCAGGAGGCAGCGAGGGTCACGGCGGTCGGGAAGCACGTGGCGGGCTCGGCGCCTCCGAGCCCCTCGACCTCGCCGAGCTGCGTACGCATGCCGTGCGGCCCGTCGGAGACCATCACCGCCGGGATCCCGAGGCGCTCGACCGGCACGGTGCGCCACATGTCGGAGCCGCTCACCAGCGCGGCCTTCTCGTCGAGCGTGAGCTCGGTCAGCAGAACGTCGACGTCCATGACCCCCACTCAACCATGCGGTCAGGACGGGGCGTACACCGGCCCGCGGGCCAGGTGGTCAGGTGCGCGGGAAGTCAGGTGCGCAGGAACTCGCGGTCGGCCGGGTCGAGCCGCCCCACCACCTCGGTGAGGACGTCGCGGCGCTCCCCGGGGGTGCCCTCCAGCAGCTCGAGGATCTCGTCGGCGATCAGGGCCGCGCGGGAGTGGGCCGGGACGTAGAGCCACTGGCGTCCGTCGCGCTCGCGAGCGACGATGCCCTTCTTGGCCAGCCGGTCGAGGACGGTCATCACCGTGGTGTACGCCAAGTCCCGCGACGTCGTGAGCACGTCGTGGACGTCGCGTACCGACCGAGGCCCCGGGGCGTGCCACAGCACCTCCATGACCTTCTGCTCGAGGTCGCCCAGGATCGCCATGGCTCCGATCCTAGACCTGCTACTACACGATCCGTAGATGGCCCCGGTCACACCCATCACGATTGCATGACGCAGTCACCTTATTACGACACCATGTAGTAACTTGCGGGTATGAGTTCGGAGACCATTGCCCGCTGGCAATTCGGCATCACGACGGTTTACCACTTCCTGTTCGTGCCGATCACGCTAGCGATGTCGTTCCTCGTGGCCATCCTGCAGACGATGTGGGTACGCACGGGCAACGAGCACTACCTGCGCCTGACCAAGTTCTACGGCAAGCTGTTCCTGATCAACTTCGCCATGGGCGTCGTCACCGGCATCGTGCAGGAGTTCCAGTTCGGCATGAACTGGTCCGACTACTCGCGATTCGTCGGAGACATCTTCGGTGCGCCCCTCGCGCTCGAGGCCCTGCTGGCGTTCTTTCTGGAGTCGACGTTCCTCGGCCTGTGGATCTTTGGCTGGGACCGCCTGAACAAGAAGCTCCACCTCGCCACGATCTGGCTCGCCGCCATCGGCACCAACCTCTCGGCCGTTTTCATCCTCGCGGCCAACTCGTGGATGCAGAACCCGGTCGGGTGGCAATACAACGCCGCCACCAACCGTGCCGAGCTGACCGATTTCGGCGCCGTCCTGACCAACCCCGTCTTCCTGGTGACGTTCCCCCACCAGATGACCGCGGCCTGGATGACCGCCGGTGCGCTGATGGCGGCCATCGCCGGCTGGCACCTGCACCGCATCAACCGCAACCGCACCGCCGACGTCGCCACCGAGGCCGACGTCGAGGGTGGCTCGACGGCCGCCGGCTTCGGCCGCGACGAGCACGCCCACCGCTCCGCGCTGAAGCTCGGCGCCTGGGCGATGCTCATCGCCTCGCTCGGCGTCATGATCACCGGTGACCTGCAGGGCAAAGTGATGACCGAGGTCCAGCCCATGAAGATGGCTGCCGCCGAGGCCCTCTACGAGACCGAGCAGCCAGCACCTTTCTCGGTGTTCACTGTCGGCTCGCTCGACGGCAAGGAGAAGGTCTGGGCCCTGGAGGTCCCGACACTCCTGTCGTTCCTCGCCCACGGCAACTTCACCGGCGAGGTCGAGGGCATCAACCCGATCAACCAGCGCTACAAGGCGGAGTTCGAGCCGAAGCTCACCCAGCTGTACGGCAAGGAGATCGCCACGAAGATGACGACCTACACGCCCAACATCCCGGTGACCTACTGGTCGTTCAGACTGATGATGGGTCTCGGCTTCCTTGGCATGGCCATCGCCGCGCTCGCCCTGCTCGGGCTGCGCAACGGCAAGATCTTCTCGGGCGGCTGGTTCAAGTGGGCCATGATCGTCTTCCCGCTGGCACCGCTGTTCGCGAACTCGTTCGGCTGGATCTTCACCGAGATGGGCCGCCAGCCCTGGATCGTGTTCGGCGTCATGCCGACCTCGGCCGGCGTCTCGCCCGGCGTCTCCGCCGGCATGGTGCTGTTCTCGCTGATCCTGTTCACGCTGGTCTACGGCGCGCTCGCCGTCGTCGAGATCGGCCTGCTGCTGAAGTACATCAAGCTGGGCCTGCCCGAGGTCGAGGAACCCAAGGTCCTCGAAGACGACGACGCCCCCCTCTCCTTCGCGTACTGAGTGAGGTAACACAAATGCTCACCAACATCTGGTTCCTGCTCATCGCCGTCCTTTGGATCGGCTACTTCGTCCTGGAGGGCTTCGACTTCGGCGTCGGCATGCTCAACATGATCCTCGGCCGCAAGGAGGAGGACCGTCGCGTGATGATCAACACCATCGGCCCGGTCTGGGACGGCAACGAGGTCTGGCTGCTCACCGCCGGTGGCGCCACCTTCGCCGCCTTCCCCGAGTGGTACGCCACCCTCTTCTCCGGCCTGTACCTGCCACTGTTCCTCGTGCTCTTGGCGCTCATCGTCCGCGGTGTCGCCTTCGAGTACCGCCACAAGCGCGAAAGCGCCGGCTGGCGCAGCGGCTGGGACTGGTGCATCTTCCTCGGCTCGTTCATCCCGGCCCTGGTGCTGGGCGTCGGCTTCGCGAACTTCGTGTCGGGCATGCCGATCGTCAAGATGGAGGGTCGCCGCTGGGTCATGGAGACCTCCGTCGGCAACTTCCTCGGCCTGTTCATGCCGTTCGCCCTCATCGGCGGCCTGCTGTTCGTCGCGCTGTTCCTGTTCCACGGCGCGGTCTACATCTCGCTGAAGACCAAGGGCGACATCCGTGAGCGCAGCCGCGACTTCGCGGGCAAGGTCGGCCTGGCCGCCGTCGGCCTGATGGCCGTCTTCACCGTCTGGCAGTCCGTCGCGTACGGCAAGGGCATCAACTGGCTGACCACCGCGGTGGCCGTCGTCTGCCTCACCGGCGCCTGGTTCATGAACGGCAAGGGCCGCGAGGGCATCGCCTTCGTCCTCAGCTGCGCGGCCATTCTCGCGCTGATCGCAGGTGACTTCATCTCGATGTTCCCCAACGCGATCACCGCCACCGATGTCGCCAACAACATGCCGCTGACCGAGGCGACGTCGTCGCCCTACACGCTGAGGATCATGACGATCGCCGCGTGCGTCTTCGTGCCGATCGTGCTCGCGTACCAGTCCTGGACGTTCTGGGTCTTCCGCAAGCGCATCTCCACCAAGAACCTGCCCGCCGAAGAGGTCTCCTTCGAGGCCACCCAAGCATGACGGGTTCCCCCAGTCAGGCATCGCCTACGCTGTGAGCCGATGACCACGACCACCGACACGACGCGGGCCCCCGCCGCCTCCCCCCAGGGAAGGCGCGGGGGCCCGGTCGATCCCCGGCTCCTGCGACGCGCCCGCGCGACCCGCACCTACCTCGTCGCCGCCGTCGCGGTCGGCAGCCTGACAGCTCTGCTGATCGTCGCCCAGGCCTGGCTGCTGTCGCGCACGATCGCGCGCGTCTTCCATGCCCGCTCGGTCGACGCCGCCCCCTTCGGTGGCCTTGTCCCCGCCCTGGGCCTGCTCACGCTGGTGCTCACCGGGCGCGCCGCGTTCGGCTGGCTCAACACGTGGCTCGCCCACCGCAGCGCCGCCGCCGTGAAGTCCCAGCTGCGCCGCGATATCCTCACCGCGCGGCTGCGCGAGCCCGGCGCGACGTCGCTCACGACCTCCCAGCTCATCGCGCTGGTCACCCGAGGCCTCGACGCGCTCGACGGCTACGTCGCCCGCTACCTGCCCCAGCTCGCGCTGGCCGTGACCGTGCCGCTCATCGTCGGCGTCGCAATACTCACCGCGGACCTCACCTCCGCGGTGATCGTCGCACTCACGCTGCCACTCATCCCCGTGTTCATGATCCTGATCGGGCTGGCCACCCAGCGCCAGCTCGACCGGTCGTGGCGTACTCACAGCCGGCTCGCCAACCACTTCGGCGACCTCGTCGCCGGCCTGCCGACCCTCCAGGTCTTCGGCCGGGCGAAGGCCCAGTCCACCGGACTGGTCGCCACCGAGGACCGCCACCGCAGCGAGACGATGGCCACGCTGCGCGTCACGTTCCTGTCGAGCTTCGCGCTCGAACTGCTGGCGACCTACTCGGTGGCGCTCGTCGCCGTCCCGATCGGCCTGCGCCTCGTCGAGGGACACTTCTCGCTCGAGGCCGGGCTGTTCGTGCTGATCCTCGTGCCGGAGGCCTACCTGCCGGTGCGCCAGGTCGGCACCCATTACCACGACTCCGTCGATGGCATCGCCGCTGCCGACGAGGCGTTTGCGCTGATCGAGGCCGCCGACCGACCGACCGGGACCACGACCGCGCCCGACCTCGCGACCGCCCCGCTGGTCCTCGAGTCGGCCTCGTTCACCCATCCGGGCGCCTTCGATGCCGCTCTCGCGCCACTCGACCTCGTCGTCGAGCCGGGCCGGGTCGTGGCGCTCGTCGGCCCCTCCGGCGGCGGCAAGTCCACCGTACTCGGCCTCGTCATGGGCTTCCTTCGGCCCACCGGAGGACGCGTACGCGTCGGCGACGTCGATCTGGCGAGCTGCGACCTCGCCGAGTGGCGGCGCCAGCTGGCGTACGTGTCCCAGGACCCGGGTCTGGTCACGGGCACGATCGCCGACAACGTACGCCTCGGCGACCCCACCGCAGACGACGCCGCGGTGACGCATGCGCTGGCCCGCGCAGGCGCGTCCGACCTGCCCGCATCCCTCGACGTCGGAGACGAGGGCGAAGGGCTGTCCGCCGGCGAGCGCCGCCGCGTGGCTCTGGCCCGGGCCCTGCTCCGCCTCGACTCCGGCGCACGCCTGCTTGTGCTCGACGAGCCGACTGCCGGCCTGGACGCCGACACCGAGACCCGCGTGATCGCCACCGTGCGCGAGTCGGGCGCCAGCGCGCTGGTCGTCACCCACCGCCCCGCCGTCGTCGCCGCCGCCGATCAGGTCGTGGAGGTGCGTCGATGACGCTCGACCGCCTCCTCGGCGAGGTCCCCCGCTCCCGCCTGCGCCTGGCGCTGAGCCTGCTGCTGAGCGTGCTCGCCGGGCTGTGCGGTGTCGCCCTCATGGGCTCGTCGGGCTGGCTGCTGTCGAAGGCCGCGACCCAGCCGCCGGTGCTCCACCTGCAGGTGTGCATCGTGATCGTGCGCGCCTGCGGGCTCGGTCGCGGCGCGTTCCGCTACGCCGAGCGCCTCGTCTCCCACGACCTCGCGCTGCGCCTGCAGGGCGTGCTGCGGGTCCACGTCTACCGCGCCCTGTCCCGCACGACCCTGCTCGGCCGCCGCCGCGGCGACCTGCTCGTGCGCATCGTCTCCGACGTCGACGCGATCCAGGATCTCGTCGTCCGCGTCGTGCTCCCGTTCGCCTCCGCAGGCGTGCTCGCCGCCGGCGCGACCGTCGCCGTGACCTGGCTCAACCCGGTCGCGGGCGTCGCCCTGCTCGTCTCCGCCGTCCTGGCCGGCGTGGTCATCCCGCTGTGGACCGCGCACGCGTCGCGCGTCGCCGACCGCGAGACCGTGCCCGCGCGCGGCGATCTCGCCGACCGCGTACGCCAGATCGGGCGGGCCGCCGACGACCTCGCCGCCTATGGCGACACCCGCCTCATCGACGCCGCCCTCGAGGTCGACGACCGGCTGAAGGCGGCCGAGGAGCGCGCGGCGCTGGTCCGGGGCGCGGCCACCGGCCTGCAGCTGCTGGCCGCGGCGCTCGCGATCGTGGTGTCCTTGGCCGCCGGGGCGTACGCCGTCCATGACGGCCGGCTCGACCCGGTGAACCTCGCCACCCTGGTGCTGGTGCCGCTGGCGCTGCACGACCTGCTGGCCCCGCTCGTGCAGGCCGCCCAGATCCGGACCCGCGCCCATGCCGCGCTGGGCCGCGTCACCGCGGTGCTCGACGAGCCGCCCGTCGGCGAGGGCGACCACACCGACGAGGCCACCGACGCCGACCCGCGGCTCGTGCTCGACCGCGTGACGTGCGGCTGGCCGGGGTTCGCGCCGGTCGTCACCGATCTCGACCTGACCGTCACCCGCGGTGACCGCGTGGCCCTGGTGGGGCGCAGCGGTATCGGCAAGACCACCGTCGCCGCGACGGCCATGGGCCTCATCCCGCCCGTGTCGGGTGCGGTCACCCGGCGCGGCACGGTCGGCTATCTGGCCCAGGACGCCCACGTGTTCAACACGTCCGTCGCCGAGAACGTACGCATCGGTGCGCGGGACGCGGCTGACGACGACGTACGCGAGGCGTTGCGCCGCGCGGGGCTCGATCTCGCGCTCGACCGGGTCGTCGGGGAGGAGGGCTCGCAGCTGTCCGGCGGCGAGGCCCGCCGCGTCGCACTGGCGCGGCTGCTCGTGGGCCGACGACAGGTGTGGATCCTCGACGAGCCGACCGAGCACCTCGACGCCGAGACGGCCGCCGCGCTGCTGGAGGACATCTGGTCGCTGGCTGGCGACAGCCCCTTGCTCGTGATCACCCACGACCCAAGGGTGATGGATGCATGCACCCGGGTGATCGACCTGTCGATGCCGGTGGATCCCGCCCGGAAAGAGTGATGGCTGCGGCGCGAATCCCCCGATCGCGCCGCAGCCGGTGAAGACTCATCCACCCCCCGAGTGGCGGAGAATCTTTCCCCACCAATGTTGCACAACCGTGCACCCGGCTCCCAACGACAGCCGGGTGAACCACGGGTGAGGCCGGGTGATATGCGGGGTGACAGCAGCCTCCCGACCTGCTTGGATTCCCCCATGCAGCGCCCCATCGCCCCCTCGACGATCCGACCGGGCAGCATCCCCGCCACCCTCCTGCGTCCGCGATTGCTGGCCCGCCTCGACGAGGCCACCCGCCGTCAGGTCACCCTCCTGATCGCCCCCGTCGGCTACGGAAAGCGCACCCTCGTCGACCAGTGGATCGCCGGCCGCCGCGAGCGGGTCGTACGCCTCGGGGGCAGCGGCCTCACCGCCCGCGAGCTCCGCAGCTGTCGTGGCGGGCGGCAGGGGACGGCCCAGGTCGTCGTCATCGAGGACGCCCACCTCGCCGGCGGCGAGGTGCTCGATGCTGCCATGGAGCTCCTCGACCACGACGTCCACCTCCTCCTCACCGCCATCGGCCGGCCGCCGCTGTCGCTGGGAGCCCTTACCATTCGGGGTGAGGTCAGCGAGCTCAACGCCGCCGACCTGGCCCTCGACCGTGACGAGGCCCGCACCCTGCTCGAGACCGCCGGGCCCGTGCCCGACACAGCGCTCGACATCGTCATGGAGACCTCCCTCGGCTGGCCAGCCGCGCTTCGCGTCCTGGCAGAGAACGAGCTGTCGTGGGACCGGGAGGCCAGCCAGACCGCCCGGCTGTTCTCCTACTTCAGCGAGGCCGTCCACCCCGTCGCCACCGCCGAGGAGCTCGAGCTGCTGAAGGCCATGTCGATCCTCCCCTCGGTCACCTCGGGCAGCGCGCAGGCCCTGACGGGCGACTCCCGCGCGTACGCCACCTTGGCCTCGCTGGTCGAGCGCGGCTGGCCGGCGACGCGTTCGGGCGCCTCGATCCGCATGCACCCGCTCGTCCGCCGCCACCTCGTTGGGACACTGGTCGCCGACGACCCCGTACGCCACCGCGAGCTGGTGTCCGAGGGCGTGAGCTGGTTGTCGAAGCACGGGGACACCCTGGGAGCGATCCGCCTGGCTCTCGATTCCGGCATACCGATCGACGCAGGCGCCCTGCTGCGCCAGCACTTCCTCGACTTCCTGTACGCCGAGGACAACGAGCTCCGGCGTCTCGTCGGCGCCTGCGCCGACGCCGGCCAGCTCGCCCCGTGGGAGGCCGCCGCCATGCAGTCGTCGCTGCTGGCCGCCCACCAGGAGATCGCCAGCGACGTGGCGCTCGGCACGCTGTCGACGCTCGTCCCCGACGACCTCCCACTGGTCGACCGCGTAAGGCTGGCCGGTTTCCAGCTGTTCGTCGCGCGCCAGCAGGTCTACCTCGACAGCGACATCTCCGCCGCGGTCGCGACCGCCGACGAGACCGCCGACATCACCGCCCTCCCGCGCGAGCTCGTCCCCCATCTGGCGTTCCTGCAGGTGGAGCGCGCCCTCCACCTGCTCCACATCGGCCAGCTCGACCGCGCCCACGGGTGGGCCGTGCGCGGGCTGACGACCGCCCGGCTGGCCGACCTGCGGGCCACCGCCGTGCAGGCCCTGGCGGCGCTGGCCTGGATCACCGGGCGACGTGGCGGGGTGGCCGCCACCCGGCGCATCGCCGACGAGGCCCTGATGGGGCTCGGCGACGTCGCCGCCTCGCGGGCGACCAGCCCGCTGCCCGAGCTCGCCTGGCTGGCCCACGCGCTCGTCGACTACGACCTCGGCGACCTCGAACGCGGCGACCGCCACCTCGCCGCCGCGCGCCGGTGCAGCGTCACGCCCCGCCGCGAGACGGCCGTGCTGGTCGCCCAGCTCGAGGCCATGCGGGCGATGATGCAGCAGAACCATCGTCGGGCGATCGCCATCGTCGAGCAGTGTCGCAGCGAGGTCGGGCCCCTGCTGCCCGCGGAGGACTTCCAACTGTCGGCGACCCACGTCGGCGCGCTGCTGATCGCCGACGACGACCGCCCAGCCGCCCTCGAGGTGATCGAGCACCTCGAGGAGATCGCCCGGCCGGAGTTCGGGGTCGTGGCCCACTACCGCGCCCACTACCTGATGCGCCTCGACCGCTTCGCGGAGGCGTACGCCCTGCTCGACCCGATCCTCCAGGAGGGTGACGTCGTCATCGAGAAGGAGTGGCTGCAGATGCTGATGGCGTGCGCGCTGGCCGCCGACCGCAGCGGCCGCCCCGACCTCGCCGTGGCCACGTTCACCGCCGCCGACGAGCTCGCCGCCCGCCTCGGCATGGACTCGGCCCGGGCCCGCCAGAACCTCGGCACCGTCGAGCGGCGCGCGAAGGTCCAGTTCACCGATGCCGAGCGACACCTCCTGCACAACCTCACCCCGGACGAGTCGATCAAGGAGATCGCCGAGCGGCTCTACGTGTCGCCGAACACGGTGAAGACCCACCTGCGCCGGATCTACGCGAAGCTCGCCGTCTCATCGCGCGAGGACGCCATCGAGCGCGCGCGGGTGCTGCGGATCCTGTGAGCGGCTCGGGAGTTGTGGAAACTTCCCGCTCCCGCACCCTCGTCGGAGACCGCCGCACCGAGTGAGGGTGTGGCCAAGGTCTCACGAAAGGCATCACCATGCGAGCGATCCCCACATCCCGCACCGCCCGGATCGTGGCCGGCGCCGGCACTCTCGCCGTCGTCGCCGCAGCCGCCGTCGCCCTGCCCGCATCTGCGGCGGGCGAGGACTACGTCGCCCTGGGCGACTCTTACGCCGCCGGTGTGGGCGCCGGCAACTACATCAAGGACGGCACCGACTGCATGCGCAGCCCCGGCTCCTACGGCGGCGTGCTCGCCGCCCAGCGCGGCTACAACCTGAACCTGCAGGCCTGCTCCGGCGCCGTCACCAGCGACATGTCGATGCAGGTCAAGGCCCTGTCGGCGTCCACCAGGCGCGTGTCGATCTCGATCGGCGGCAACGACGCGGGCTTCGCCCCGGTCGTCACCGAGTGCCTGAAGCCGGGCTGGTGGGGAGACTGCGACGGCGCGCTGTCTGGCGCCAACGCCAAGATGACCAACGAGCTCCCCAGCCGGCTGCGCACGGTCTACGCCGACGTCAAGGCCCGCGCACCCCAGGCCAAGGTCGTCGTCACCGGCTATCCGCGCCTGTTCAACGGGCAGGACTGCTCCATCGTCACCTTCTTCACGGCCGACGAGATGTGGAAGCTGAACCGCATGGCCGACCAGCTGAACGGAGTCATCCGCACCGAGGCGGAGCGCGCGGGGTTCCAGTTCGTCGATCCCACCCAGACCTTTTCCGGCCACGCCGTGTGCGACAACCCCGAGTGGATCCACAACGCTTCCATCGAGATCAAACAGTCGTTCCACCCGAAGGCCGACGGCCACCGTGCGTACGCGGGGCTGATCGGGGGGCGCCTGGACACCGCGCCGCGCATCTTCGGCGGCCGCTCAGCCAAGCAGGTCCGCACGGGCGGCCAGACCTCGTCCGACACGGGCCGCGGTACGCCGGTCATCCCCGACTACGACAGCGCCGAAGCCCGTTCGGCCGCCCGCCGCGCCGGCATCAGCGAGGCTGAGGTGACGACGCTGTCGAACGCGACGAAGAAGGTGAAGCAGGCCCGCATCGACAAGCTCACGGGCCCCGAGCGCGCCGCCCTGGCCCGCGCGAAACACCGCGCCTGACCACTGACGCACAGCCACGACAGATCCGCGGCAACGCGGTGCCCGAGCCCTCCGCAGGGTCCCCGGTGCCACGGTGCGGCGGATCTGTCGCATAGTCTGCGTCCATGCTCGTCGCATTCTCCGTCGCCCCTGCTGGTTCAGAGTCGGTCCACGACGCCGTCGCCGCGGCCGTGAAGGTCGTACGCGAATCCGGCCTCCCCCACCGCACCGACTCCATGTTCACCACCATCGAGGGCGAGTGGGACGAGTGCATGGACGTCGTCAGGCGCGCCACCGAGGCCTGCCAGGCGTACGGCAACCGCGTCTCGCTCGTGCTGAAGGCCGACATCCGGCCCGGCCACACCGGTGAGCTGACCGGCAAGCTCGAGCGCCTCGAGCGCGCGATCGAGCAGCAGTGACCCAGCCCCCGGACACCCCGCGGATCCGGCGCGGCACCGTCGACGACGCCGCCGAACTGACGCGCGTCCTGCACGTGGCGCAGGCCTACACGTACACGCCCGTCATGCCCGTCCACTTCGCCATCGACCGGATCACCGAGATCCCCCAGGCCATCGAGGAGCAGCGCGCCCAGATGGCGCGCGACGCCGCGACCGAGGCGGGCGGCGGGGAGCCGTTCCGCCGCTGGTGGGTCGCCGAGGACGCCGACGGCGTCATGGGCGTGGCCGGTGCCGGTCACGGGACGTGCTCGTGGGAGGGCGAGCTCGCGGCACCGCCGACGACCTACCACCTCGACAAGCTCTACACGCTCCCGCGCGCCCACGGCTCCGGCGTGGGGCACGCGCTGCTGGACGCCGCCGTGCCGGCGGACATGCCGGTCTACCTGTGGATCCTCGCCGAGAACCCTCGTGCCGAACGCTTCTACCGCCGCAACGGCTTCGTCGAGGAGGGGTACGCGGCCACCACCGGCCCGTGGGGTTTCGAGTGGCCGATGTTCCGCATGGTGCGGGGACTCTGACCGGTCAGGCCCAGCGCATCCGGTCGAGCAGCATCGACAGCGGCTCGGGGATCTCGTCCTCGGCGAGCGCCGAGGCGAGGATGCCGGCGGCGAGCTCCTTGCGGCCCGACCCGACCCCACAGAACCGGTGGACCTGCTCGAACAGCGGCCGGTCGGCCCAGGCGGCCTGCTGGCGCAGGGCGTCGAGTTTGCCGCCCAGCCCCGCCCCCTCCAGCGCGTCACGGGCCCGTTCGGCGCCGAGGGCGCGTACGAGCTCCTCCTCGAGGTCGGAGTCGCAGACGAAGAACCCGTAGACCGGCAGGTCGCTCGCGTCCCGCACCGGCAGCCCGTCGGCCACCAGCGCCCGTTCCACGAAGCGCGCCTCGGCCGCGTCGCACATGCCGACCACGTCGATGTCAGGGCGCACCTGGCGGATGTCGGCGAGGACGCGGCCGATGTTGGTCACGCCGTCCAGCGAGACGATCTCGAGGGGCCGCTCGTCGACGGCGCACGTCGCCATGAGCGCGCGGACCGCGGCGACGTCGCTGGCCCCCTCGAGCAGGACGGCGAGGCGGGAGTCGGATCCGGCGGCGATGGGCATGGCGTCAGCATAGGGCTGTGGGCGCGTACGCCCCCAGAAGGCACTCGGGCCCGACACCGCGGCGGTGTCGGACCCGAAGGGCTGTGCGCGTGGGATCAGAGCTGCTGGACGATGACCGGCATGATGCCCTGACCGAGGTCGCCGATCGCGGCGAACGACGCGGACGACAGGTCGATGCAGCGGCCTGCGACGTAGGGGCCGCGGTCGTTGATGCGGACCGTCACCGTCTTGCCGTTCTTGGGGTTGGTGACCTTCATCATCGAGTTGAGCGGGGCGGTCTTGTGGGCGGCGGTCATGGCCTGCGGGTTGAACCGCTCACCGGTGGCCGTCATCTGGGGCTCGTCGTAGTTGGACGCGATGCACTGCTCGCCCTTGGCGGGCGACGCGTCGAGCTTCGGCTGGGGCGCCTTCGAGCCGTTGGACGGCGCGGCGCTCGGCGAGGCGCTGCCCGACGGCTTGGCCGACGCGGAGGCCGACGCCGACGGGGTCGTCTTGTCGTTGGTGCCGACGAGGATGACCTTGTCGACGGCTTTGACCTCCTCGCGGGACGAGGTCATCTTCTTCTCGACCGAGACCCCGTTGACGAACTTCTCCTCCCACGTCTCGACGATGCGGCCGTTGACGCCCTCGACGTCGACCTTCTCCTGGCCCTTGGGCAGGTTCGGGTCGTCCTTGCGGACCTCCTTGAACGGGACGTCGATCGTCTTGGTCGACAGCTTCACGTCCTGGTTGGAGACCGAGACCTCGAGGCCGTCGGTCACGGGGGTCTCGACGGTCGGGGTGACGACGTCCTTCGGACCGGGGGTCACGCCGGCGTCGGCGAGCACCTCGCGGACGGTGTCCTTGGTGGTGATGATCGTGCGCGACTGGCCACCCTGGACCAGCGTGACCTGGCGGGCCTGGTCGATCGTGAGGTCGAGGCCGGAGCGCGGGATGGCGCTCTCGCGCGGCACCGACAGGACGCTCTCGTCGCGCAGACCGAGCATCTCGACGACCTCGCTGACGGTCAGCGCCTGGGTCCAGAGCTTCTCCTGGCGGCCATCGATCGTGAGGTTCAGCGGGCGCGCGTAGCGTACGGCGATGACCGTGCCCTTCTTCACCGACTCAGTGCGGGCGGGCCACACCATGTCGCGCTCGCCGACCTGGATGTCGTTGCCCTTGAGGACCTCGTCGACGGTGCCGGACCAGGTGCGCACGTCCACGGCCTCGTTGTCGACCGTGAGGTGGATGTCCTTGGCCATGGCCTGCGTGGTGCCGAAGACTCCCCCGCCGGCGATGAGTACGCCGCCAGCGACGGCGAGCGGAACGATCTTGTGCACACGAACTCCTTCTGGGGACAAGCGTCACGGAATGGTAACCCCGGCGCGGCGTGTCACCCAAAAATCTCCTGAGAGTCAGACCGCCCGGAAGCCGCGCAGCCGCAGGCTGTTCGACACCACGAACACCGAGCTCAGCGCCATTGCCCCGCCCGCCAGCATGGGGTTGAGGAAGCCCAGAGCCGCCAGCGGGATCGCGGCCACGTTGTACGCGAACGCCCAGAACAGGTTCACCCGGATCGTACGCAGGGTCGCGCGGGACAGGCGTACGGCGTCGGCGGCCAGCCGCAGGTCGCCGCGCACGAGGGTGAGGTCGGCCGCCTCCATGGCCGCGTCCGTGCCGGTGCCCAACGCGATGCCGAGATCGCTGGCCGCAAGGGCCGCGGCGTCGTTGACGCCGTCGCCGATCATGGCGACACGACGGCCCTGCGACTGGAGGCGGCGTACGACGTCGACCTTGTCCTCGGGCCGCACGTCGGCGATGACCTCGTCGATGCCGACCTGAGCGGCGACGGCGTGGGCCGTGCGGGAGTTGTCGCCGGTGAGCAGCACGGGGCGCAGCCCGAGTCCGCGCAGGCGCTCGACCGCGTCGGCGGAGGTGTCCTTGATCGTGTCGGCGACCTCGACCATGCCGGCGGCTCCGCCGTCGAGCGCGACGACGACGGCCGTCCGCCCGGCCTCCTGCGACGCGGCGACCCGCGCGGCGAGGGAGTCGGGCACGGTGATGCCGCGCTCGGCCAGCAGCGACGGACGCCCGACGAGGACGCGTCGCCCGTCGACGGTGGCCTCCACGCCGAGGCCCGGGAGGTTGCGGAACCCGGTGGCCTCCAGCGACGTGTCAGCGGCAGCGATCGCCCGGCCGATGGGGTGCTCCGAACCGCGCTCGGCCGCGGCGGCGTACGCGAGGACGTCCTCGCCGGCGCCGACGACGCTCATCTCGCCGGTGGTGACGGTGCCGGTCTTGTCGAGCACGGCGGTGTCGATGTGGTGGGTGCGCTCGAGGGCCTCGGGTCCCTTGATCACGATGCCGAGCTGGGCACCGCGGCCGGTGCCGACCATGAGCGCGGTCGGCGTGGCGAGGCCCAGCGCGCACGGGCAGGCGATGATCAGCACCGCCACGGCGGCGGTGAACGCGAAGGAGGCACCGGAGCCGAGCAGCAGCCAGGCGGCGAGCGTGGCCAGCGACAGGGCGATCACGATCGGCACGAAGACGCCGGAGATCCTGTCGGCGAGGCGCTGTGCCTGGGCCTTGCCGGTCTGCGCGTCGGTGACCATGCGCGCGATGCGGGCGAGCTGGGTGTCGTTGCCGACGCGGGTGGCGCGAACGACGAGACGGCCGTCGGTGTTGACGGTCGCGCCGACGACGGGGTCGCCGGGGCCGACCTCGACCGGGACGGACTCGCCGGTGACCATGGAGGCGTCGAGCGCGGCGTGGCCGTCGACGACCTCTCCGTCGGTGGCGATCTTCTCGCCGGGGCGGACGACGAAATCGTCGCCGACCTCGAGCTCGGCGACGGGGACGCGTACCTCTTCACCGCCGCGCAGGACGGTGACGTCGCGCGCGCCGAGGGTGAGCAGCGCCTGGAGCGCGGCGCCGGCGCTGCGGCGGGAGCGGGCCTCGAAGTAGCGGCCGGCGAGGATGAAGGTGATGATGCCGCAGGCGGCCTCGAGGTAGATGTTTCCGGCGCCGTCGGAGCGCTGCAGGCGCCACTCGAACTCGTGGGTCATGCCCATGTGGCCGGCGGTGCCGAGGAACAGCGCGTACACCGACCAGAGGTACGCGGCGAGCGAGCCGACCGAGATCAGCGTGTCCATGGTCGTCGCGCCGTGGCGCAGGTTGACCAGGGCGGAGCGGTGGAAGCGGAAGCCGCCGTGGAGGACGACGGGGGTGGCGAGGCCGAGGCTCACCCACTGCCAGCCGGGGAACTGGAGCGCGGGGATCATCGCCGTCGCGATCACGGGTACCGACAGGATCGCGCAGATGATCAGCGTCCGGCGCAGGTCGTCGACGGGGTCGGGCCGCGGCTCGTCGTCGGGCTGCGGGACGCGAGCACCGTAACCGGCCTTCTGGACGACCGCGATGAGCTCGTCGGCGCCCGGGCCCGCGGTGTCGATGCGGGCCTTCTCGGTGGCGTAGTTGACGGTGGCGGTCACGCCGTCGACCTTGTTTAGCTTCTTCTCGATCCGCGCCGCGCACGACGCGCACGTCATCCCCTGGATGTCGAGTTCGAGCGTCTGGTGTGTGCTGACGGTCATGGGGACTCCTGGTGGTGGTGCTGGTGTGCGGTGGCCGTGCGCGGCCGGATCCTGCCCGGCCGCGCATGGCGCTCAGGCGAGGGCCACGACGTAGTCGCCGGCCTCCTCGACGGCCGCGGTGATCTTGGTGAGGTCGACGGGCTGGTCGGACTCGACGGTCATGCGACCGCCCTCGAGCTGGACGTCGACGGAGGTGACGCCGTCGATCTCCGAGACCTCCTCGGTGACCGCGTTGACGCAGTGGCCGCAGGTCATGCCGGTGATCGTGTAGTTCTGGGTGGCCATGGTGGTTCCTCTCTGGTGGTGACCTTGATCAGGCCGCGGGTGGATCAGGAGCGGACCAGGCGCGCGATGGCGCGGCTGGCCTCGTCGAGCTTCTGGGCCGCCTCGTCGCCGCCGGCCTCGACGGCATGGGCGACGCAGTGGTGCAGGTGCTCGTCGAGCAGGCTCAACGCAGTGGACTCGAGCGCGCTGGTGACGGCCGAGATCTGCGTGAGGATGTCGATGCAGTACTTGTCCTCCTCGACCATGCGCTGGAGGCCACGGACCTGGCCCTCGATGCGACGGAGCCGCTTGAGGTGGTCTTCCTTGTTGTCGCTGTAGCCGTGCTGGTGCTCCATGCCGTCGACGATACCCCCAGGGGGTAGGCAGAATCAAACCCCCCAGGAGTATGGCGACTAGGGGTTCCACATGATCGATGTCGACAATGCGACGTTTTCCACAGGGGGCCGAGTTATCCCCAGAAGTGGGCCCATGTCACACCTTCCCGAAGCGTGTCAAGCCCGGCCCGCGGGGTGACGGACACCTCAAAATTGGTTGTTATCCACCGTCCCGCTCCTGCAAAACCCGTTGTCACACCCCTGTTACTGATGTGACTCGCCACTTGTCCCCAGCCCTGTCCCCAGATGATCCACATGACGACTGGCGACATCCCCCATCCATCCACAGGGGCTGTGGACAACTTGGGTTGACGGGGCCCTCGGCGGTGGTACTACGGTGACCGTCGTCCCCAGCCTCGGTGGTCGCGTCCACGCGTACCGGGAAATGTCGGAGGGGCCGCCTAGCGTGGGCTTCGCACGTGATCGAGGAGGGGTCTTGAGCGAACCGCACGAGCCGCAGGAGATGTCCGACCGCCCCCAGGGCGCGGGCGACCGCACGCCGCCGCAGGACATCAACGCCGAGCAGTCGGTGCTGGGTGCCATGCTGATGTCGAAGGACGCGATCGCTGACGTCCTCGAACAGGTCAAGGGCGTCGACTTCTACAAGCCGGCCCACGAATACATCTTCGACGCGATCCTCGACCTCTACGGTCGCGGCGAGCCCGCCGACGCCATCACCGTCGCCGCCGAGCTGTCGCGCACGGGCCACCTGCCGAAGGTCGGCGGCCACCCCTACCTCCACGACCTCATCGCGTCGGTGTCGATCGCGGCCAACGCCGGCTACTACGCCCAGATCGTCAAGGAGAAGGCGATCCTGCGCCGCCTGGTCGACGCGTCGATCCGCATCGCCCAGATGGGGTACGCGGGCGAGGGCGACGTGACCCAGATCGTCGACCGCGCCCAGGCCGAGGTCTACAACGTGACCGACGGCAAGGCGGCCGAAGACTACAAGCCGCTGGCCGACATCATGGAGGAGACGCTCGACGAGATCGAGGCCCTGGGTTCCCGGTCCGGCGAGATGGGTGGCGTACCCACCGGCTTCGTCGAGCTCGACGAGTTGACCAACGGCCTCCACGGCGGCCAGATGGTGATTCTGGCTGCGAGGCCGGCGATGGGAAAGGCGCTGGCACTCGACACCCCGTTGCCTACGCCCACGGGCTGGACGACGATGGGTGAGGTCCAGGTCGCCGACGACCTGCTCGACGCGAACGGTCGCCCCACGCGGGTCGTGGCAGCGACCGACGTGATGGTGGACCGCCCCTGCTACGAGATCACCTTCTCCGACGGCACGACCGTGGTCGCCGACGCCGAACACCAGTGGCTGGCGTCCAGCCGCGCCGCCCGACGTGGGGCCTCGGAGCGAACGGACTCGTTCCACTTCCCTGCCCGGTCCCGCCTGCGAGCCGAGGCCGTGGCCGCAGCCGCCGCCGCGGAGAAGGACGTCTGGGTGACGTCTCGGGAGTTCGCTGACGAGGTGGGAGCGGAGTTCGCCTCCGTCCTGCGAACCGTGGTGCGGTCGCTGGGTGTCGTTCGTCGCGAGCAGCGCGTCGCCAGCGGCGATCAACGCACCTATGCGTGGAGCGCCCCGGTCTACAGCCGAAGGGAGCTCAGTGCGGCTCTCGCGGCTCACGTGAATCGGCCTCGGGGCGCTCGAACCGAGCACCGTTCAGTGGTGACGACACGGGAGATGGCGGAGCTGGTCACGCTTGCTGACGGTCGAGCGAACTGGGCGATACCGGTAGCCGAGGCTCTGGACCTTTCGCCGGCCGAACTTCCCGTTCCGCCCTACACGCTCGGTGTCTGGCTCGGTGACGGACACAGCGCCGGCGCTCGCTTCACGTCCGCTGATCCCGAAGTGGCAGACCATGTCCGACGGGAGGGCGTGGTCGTGCGAGCCCAGACAGGGCTCAACTACGGACTGGGCGCGTTCAAGGGGACCACCATCCAGCGAGCTCTCCGTGAGCTGGGCCTTCTCAAGAACAAGCACATCCCGCCGGCCTACCTGCGTGGATCGCTCGAACAGCGTCGCGCTGTTCTCCGAGGCCTGCTCGACACCGATGGAACGGTCACGAACGCCGGAAGCGTGCAGCTGGCGCTGACCAGCGCCCGACTGGCGCAGGATGCCTACGAACTCATCACAAGCCTGGGGATCCGATGCTCGATCGCCACGAAGCCAGTGCGGGGCCGGTCTGACGCGACGTCCACCTGCTACCTGCTGAACTTCTCCACGACGTCAGAGGTCTTCGGCCTCGGCCGGAAGCAGGAGGCCCACGCGCGCCTGATGAGGCCTCAGACAAGTCTTGGTCACCGCTACATCCGAGAGATCCGTCAGATCCCGTCCGTACCGGTGCGCTGCGTCGAGGTGGCCAACCCCGACCATCTCTACCTCGCCACCAGGGCGATGATCCCGACCCACAACTCGACGCTTGGCCTCGACTTCGCGCGCACGTGCTCGATCAAGCACGGCATGTGCTCGGCGATCTTCTCCCTCGAGATGAGCAAGGTCGAGATCGTCATGCGACTCCTCTCGGCCGAGGCCCAGATCCCGCTGAACCACATCCGCAAGGGCACGATGAGCGAGGAGGACTGGCAGCGTCTGGCCAACAAGATGGCCGACATCAGCTCCGCTCCCCTGTTCATCGACGACTCGCCCAACCTGACGATGATGGAGATCCGCGCGAAGGCCCGGCGCCTGAAGCAGCGCCACGACCTGAAGCTGATCGTGATCGACTACCTCCAGCTGATGACCTCGGGCAAGAAGGTCGAGTCGCGCCAGCTCGAGGTCTCGGAGTTCTCCCGCCAGATCAAGCTGCTCGCCAAGGAGCTCAACGTCCCGGTGGTGGCGATGTCCCAGCTCAACCGCGGCCCGGAGCAGCGCACGGACAAGAAGCCGATGGTCTCCGACCTGCGCGAGTCGGGCTCGCTGGAGCAGGACGCCGACATCGTGCTGCTGCTGCACCGCGAGGACGTCTACGACAAGGAGTCGGCGCGCCTGGGCGAGGCCGACTTCATCGTGGCGAAGAACCGCAACGGGCCCACGCGGACCGTCGTCACCGCGTTCCAGGGGCACTACTCGCGGTTCGTCGACATGCAGCACTGAACTGGAGCCGGCCTGCGCGGAGTCTGATTGCGACTTCCGCGATCGGGACGTCTGGGACCTGCGGTTGTGCGGTGAGGCGCCACTGACGCGCGCACGCGCCTAGCGCATGGCGGCCGCGAGCTGCTCCGGGTCCAACGGGCGGTCGGCGTACACGAGACGCACCGCCGACGGGTCGGGATTGCCCGCGTCCGGACCCCGGTGGCGCAGCTCGAGGCCGATCTTCTCCGCCACCCTCCGGGACGCCAGGTTGTCCTCCAACAGGTACGCCACCACCGGCACATCGGGACGGAGGTCCTGCGCGGCAGCGACCGCGCGGACCGCGACGCGAGTAGCGAGACCGCGGCCCTGAGCGTCCGGGGAGAAGCGGTAGCCGAGGTTCCAGAAACTGCCCCCGCCGCGCAGCGCGCAACCGCAGTTGCCCAGGATCGCCCCGCCGCCGCCGGCGGCTCGCACGATCCATGGCCCAAGGCCGTCGGCGTCCCACGACCCCATCCACGCGGCCACCATCGCCTCGGTGTCGCGGAGCTCGGTGTGCCGCAGGCTCGGGAAGTGCAGCCAGACCCTCGGGTCGGAGTAGATGGCGTGCAGACCTGACACGTCCTCGGGTCGAGGGGCGTCCAGGACCAGGTCACCGAGACGCAGGTGACGAAGGTCTTCCACAGGGGCCGATCATAGGGAGGTTGGGAGGAGGGAGTGACGATGCCTCGCGCGGCCCAGCTGCCCCCGAGCACCCGCCGCCCCTTGTCGTTGCATGGCCGGACCCGGCTCGCCGTGGGGCTGGGTCCGCTGCCGGGTCGGCAGTCTCCAGCACGGTCACCCCTCCGGCGGCTTTGACGGTCGTGGTCCGGTCGAGCGCCCAGCGAGATCGATCGCGTTACCGGCTCCGCCCAGTCTGCACTGCGGCGTCGTGGAGCCGGTCGCCACTGCACCGCCCCATCTACGCGGCGACCAACGTCGGGGGCCATCATGGCGACCATCTTCGCCACGGGTCGTCTGCATGCCACCGGCGCCTTGGTCAACGACCATCTCGGACCTATGTCACGGGGTCGCGGAGTTCGTTCCCGAGCGTGCTGGGACGCTCCGCGGGAGGTACGCCGAGATGGTGCGGAAATGCGGCAGATCGCCCCACGCGGTGTGATCGCCGACGACATCGAGCCGCTTCTTCGCACGACTGGCGGCGACGTTGACCAGATTGGGCTTCTCCGCCGCCCATGACCGCGCACCCGGACGGGACGGGTCGCCGCCCAGGACGAGCACCACGACATCCGCTTCCTGTCCCTGGGCGGTGTGCACCGTCCCCGCTCGTACGGGAGCGCCCAGCTCGGCGGGGAACCGCGCCACCGCGTTGGCCATGGCCCGGAACGGGGAGATGACGATGATCTCGTCGGGGGGAACGGGCGCTGCGTCCGGGGCGGCCGCACCGTCCAGCAGCTGGCGCACCAGGTCGCGAGCCACGGCGATGTCGTCGGCGAGGGCGTGCCCGCTGCCCCCCTTGGCGGGCACGTGGAGCCAGTGGCTGGGCGGCAGGTTCGAGGCGGAGCGGCTTCCGGGGGGCAGCGCATGGACCATGAGCCCGCCGTACGCCACCTCGTTGGAGATGGTGAACATGGGGTCTTCGCAGCGACGGTGGACCCGCAGGGGCGTACCCACCCACAGGCGCGCGTCGCCCGTGCCGAGATGCGTGCCCCACGGGTTGGCGGCGTCGGCGACCTCCTGCGCGGATGTCGTGGACGGAAGCGAGACGCGCGGTACGCCGTGCTCGCGGGCGATGTTGGCCTCGGCGCGTGGGGGCAGGGTGACGATCGGCGTGAGCTGGAGCGGGTCGCCGACGACCAACGCGTGCTGGACGCGGAAGAGTCCACCCACGGCGGACTGAGGTGTCGCCTGTCCGGCTTCGTCGATGAACAGCCAGCCCAGATCGTTCGGCCCCAGACTGGAGAACATGCGCCCCAGCGAGGCGAAGGTGGTCGACACCAGCGGCACCACGAGGAAGAACACCTGCCAGGCGGCCCGGGCGATGGCGGGATCCAGCTGGGACGGCACCGCGCCCCGCACCACGTCCATCGCACCGCGCATGGACGGGATCAGTCGCCTCGCGGTGTGGCGGAACAGCTGCCGATGCAGCTCCAGCGCGGCGAGGAAGGCTTCGCTCCGGGCCGTGCTCAGGGCCCGCTCGGTCCACGGTGTGGTCAGCTCGCGGCGGCGTACGTCGTGCCACCAGGAGTCGTCGGGGTACGCATCACCCCACCGCCGCTTGTCGAGGTGGCAGGCCCGCAGCAACCCCTGCCGCTCGGACGCGATGTCTGCCCGTCGACGCATGAGCGTCGCGACCTCGCGCTCGGTCCGATCGATCTGCTGCGTGAACAGGTCGTCGTCGCTGGCGACCTTGGCGGATGCCGCCTCGGCCGCCCGGTGGTGGGTACGCAGGGGCGTGAGTGCCTGCTCCCACTCCCGCCGGGAGGCGCCGAGCGTCACCAGGACGGACCACCACCCGGGCCGGCGGCGACTGTGCTCGGCGAGCGCCGCGGTCGCCCGCTCGAGCTCGTGGGTGGCTGCCTCCCGCCGCTGCCGGGCGGCGCGTTGGCTCAGGCGCAGGGGGTGCAGTGATTCTTCGACGCCCGCGAGGCGCCGGTCGACGTCCTCGAGCTGGGCGGTGATCTCTTGCTGGCGGACGAGCCGGGCCTCGGCCGCCTGGGCGTCCGCCCGAAGCCGGTCGACCCGGGCGAGTGTCTCGGTGAAAGTCCGGGTGGCTTCTTTCCAGTGCGTGAGGGTGAGCGACTGGGTGTCCGCCTCCTCCAGGACGTGACGGAACGAGGGCGGCTCTGATGCCCACTCCCGCTTGTTGGTCCAGAAGGCATCGGCGAACCGGCTCCGGTTGGCCTTGTTGCCCAGCCGGGCGGCGATCATGCCCCAGGCCTCGGCGGAGTCGTCGTCCTTGATCGTTCGGCGCACCTGGGTGGCCACTTCACGCAGGTAGTCCGCCTCGGCCCAGGGGTCCTTGACCGTGGCGACGTCGGGCAGCTCGTCGGAGACGTTCTCGACGGCCTTGTTGTTGGAGGAGGCGACGATCATCTCGAAGCCGGTGAGGCTGGGGGTCAGCACGTGGATCGTGCGACTCAGAGGTCCGCTCTTCCACGAGAGCTTGTGGGTGAAGGCGGCGCTGGGTGTCGGAAGGGAGGCGATGCGGCGCGCCCGCTCGACCACCAGACCCGCCAGAACGTCGCGCAGCAGGGTGGTCTTGCCCGTGCCCGGAGGCCCGTTGACCGAACGCAGGCTGGGTGGCCCGCCGACATCGGACAGGGCGAGGTCGACGGCAAGCTGCTGGCTGGTGGCCAGACCATGGTCGGGATTGTTGGGCCAGCGGCCGTAGGGGATCGCCGCCGGTCCCACGACCGGATAGGTGCGTTCGGGGGTGGTCACGGTGTCGATGCGGTGGCCGGCGGTGGTGCCCAGCGCGGCGGCGGCGTACGCCGTCAGGACCGGGGGGAGGGCACGCTGTTCGGCAGCAGCCACCGCGGCGCCGAGGTCGTCGAGGATGAAGCTGTTGAGGAAATCGGTGCTGGGCGTCTCGCGCTCGGGGTTCACCGCCCGGCTGCGGATGCGCGCGATACTGACCACCGGCAGCGGGTCGCCGTCGGCTCCTTCGCCGAGACTGGGGGCATGGACGCTGCGTTTGGGCAGGCCGGTGTGCGTTCGCGCCAGCGCGCCGATCTTGAGCAGCAGGTCGGGGGTGATGACCACCCCGGTCGCGGCCGGGTCGTCGGTATCCAGTCCGGCCAGCGTGGCGACGGCCTTGCCTGCCCACGCAGGTCGTGGCGATCACCGGCCAGAAGCTCGGCTTCCAGGCGTCGCTGGTGACCGCCATCCCCTGGGTCTTCGGCCTGCTGGGCGCGGCCGTGTTCCCCGGCCTCGCCGACCGGACCCGCCGGCACCGCCCCATCGCCTGCGGGCTGCTGCTGCTCACGGCGTTCGGCATCTGGCTGTCGGGCGCGATGAGCCACACCCCCGTCGTCGCCATCGCCGGTCTCAGCATCGCGGCGGTCGGCTTCGTCGCCGCCCAGCCGATCTTCTGGGCGCTGCCGACCGAATACATGACGGGGTACGCGGCCGCCGCCGGCATCGGGCTCATCAACTCGCTGGGCAACCTCGGCGGATTCCTCGCCCCGAACATGCGCGGGTGGTTCGGCCAGCACTTCGGCGGCAACAGCGGGCTCTACTCGCTGGCGGTCGGCGCGGTCGTGGCCGCCGTCCTGCTCGCCCTGACCGGCCTGTTCAAGCGTGCCAACGACGTCGAGGCCGGCCGAATCGAAGGGGTCTCGCCCGCAGCGCAGGAGCACTAGTCGCGGCCGTCGAGGAGAACTGTCGGAGGGGCCTGCTTCACTGGTGGCAACCCGAACCCCAGGAGGATCCATGTCCACCCTCGACGGACGCACCACCACCGCCCTCGTCGTCATCGACGCCCAGACCGGCGTGCTCGCCGCCTGCCACGACCGCGACGCCGTCGTGGGCCGCGTCGCCCAGCTGGTCGAGCGCCCGCACGAGCGGCACGCCGGTGGTGTGGGTGCAGCACTGCAGCGAGGAGTTCCCCGAGGGCAGCGAGGCCTGGCGCGTGACTGCCGAGCTGACGCCGGCCGACGGCGAGCCGCGCGTGCTCAAGCGCTACGGCGACGCGTTCGAGGACACCACGCTCGAGGCCGAGCTGGCCGGTCTCGGTGCGGGCCGGCTCGTGCTCTGCGGGGCCATGACCGACGCCTGCGTACGCTGCACGGCGCACGGCGGCCTGGCCCGCGGCTACGACGTCACGCTGGTGTCGGACGCCCACACCACCGAGGACATGCGCGAGTGGGGCTCCCCCATCTCGGCCGAGGACGCGATCGCGTACACGAACATGTACTGGCAGTACACGACCGCGCCCGGGCGCGAGGTCGCAGTGGCCACCACGGCCGAGGTCGCGCTCTGACGAAGCGCCCCCCGGCGGTTGACCCGGCCGCGATCCCGGTGGGCTGGACCCGTCGAACACCCAGATCTGCGAGCGGCTGTTCCTCTCGGGCGCAGCAGTCAGCAAGCACGTCGCCAACGTGTTCGGAAAACTCGACCTGCCGCCCGGCGAGGACAACCGGCGCGTCCGCGCGGTGCTGCTGTGGCTGCGGCACGCCGGCGAGGACGCTCCCGCCAGCCCCTGAGCCGGGCCGCGGGCCCGCGCCCCTCAGAACCCCAGCACCCGCGCCGGGGTGAACGGCAGGTCCCGCAGCCGTCGTCCGGTCGCGTTGAAGATGGCGTTGCCGATCGCGGCCGGCATGCCCACCATCGCGATCTCGCCGATGCCCTTGGCGCCCTGCGGCCCGTACGAGGGGTCGAACTCGTCGAGGAACTCGACCTCGATCGCGGGCACGTCGGCGTGCGAGGCGACGTGATAGCCGGCGAGGTCGGCGTTCACGACGTGGCCGAACCGGGGGTCGCGGTAGGACTCCTCGTGCAGCGCCGCCGACATCGCCATCGTCATGCCGCCGACCATCTGGCTGGTGGCGGTCAGCGGGTTGATGATGGCGCCCGCCGCGTACACGCCCACCAGGCGACGGACGCGCGTCTCGCCGGTCACCGCGCTCACCGCGACGTCGGCGAAGTGGGCGCCGAAGGCGTGCTGGGACAGCTTCGAGGCCTCCTTCGGCTGGTGCGCCCGGGCGCGGACGCTGGCGCCCTCCGGCGGCGTCGGCCCGAACTTCTTGCGGAACTTCTCGGCCGCGGCGGTGATGGAGGCGCCCCACTCGTAGGTCCCCGCGCTGCCGCCGGCGACCATCGCCACCGGCACCTGGGTGCGGCCGATGTCGGAGCGCACCTGCTCCACGTCGACACCCAGCGCGTCGGCCGCCATCTGGGCCAGCACGGTGTGGGCGCCGGTGCCGATGTCGGCCGCCTGCATCTGGACGAGGTAGACGCCCCCGGTGTAGGTGATCCGCGCGAACAGCGAGGCCATGTGCGAGTTCGGGAAGCACGCGGCCGCGACCCCGAGACCGAGCTGCCACTCCCCCTCGCGGCGCTGCGCGGGCGCCCGGCGGTCCCCCCAGCCGATGATCTCGGCGCCCCGGTCGAGGCAGCCGAGCAGGTCGCGCGTGCTGAACTCCTCGCCGGTCTCGGGGTCGACATCGGGCTCGTTGCGTCGGCGCAGCTCGATCGGGTCGAGCCCCGTGGCGTACGCCAGCTCGTCCATCCCCGTCTCGACGGCGAACATGCCGGTGAAGTCGCCGGGCGCGCGCATCCACGTGCCGGGCGGGATGTCGAGCGGCACCGTGCGGTGCTCGGTGTGGCGGTTGTCGACCGCGTACATCATGCGGCTGGCCAGCGCCGACTGGTCGACCCAGCCGCCCTCCTGGCGGTCGGTGGCCTGGATCGACACCTGCTCGACCGCCGTCAGGTGGCCCTCGGCGTCGGCCCCCAGCCGGATGCGCTGCTCCGCCCTCGCCCGGTGCCCCACGAGGCTGAACGTGTGCTGACGCGCCACGGCGAGCTTCACCGGCCGGCCGCGGACGGCACGCGCCGCGAGGATCACCAGCGCCAGGTGGGAGTGCGGCATCGCCTTGCCGCCGAAACCGCCGCCCACGTACGGCGAGATGATCTCGAGCTGGTGCGGCAGCAGCCCCAGCAGGGGCAGCAGCAGGCCGAGCGGATAGACCGCCCCCTGGTTGGAGTCGAAGATCGTCAGTCGCACGGGCCGCGGGTCCAGCGTCGGCACGTCGTGCCAGGTCGCGATCGCGGAGTGGGGCTCCATCTGCACGTGGAACACCTCACCGTGCGTGTACGCCTGCTCGACCGTCACGGCCGCCCCGGCCATTCCCGCCTCGACGTCGCCCTTCGTCTCGGTGCCGGCCTTGCCGAGCACCTTCGAGGGGGTCGTGAAGTCGTCGGTGTCACCGTCCAGCTCGACGTCGGCCTGCTCCTCGGCGTACGCCACCTCGACCAGCTCGGCCGCCTCGCGCGCGGCCTCGGGGGTCTCGGCGACGACGCCGGCGACGATCTGGTTGCGGTGGTGCACCTTGTCGTCCTGCAGGACCCACAGTTCGGGGGTGCTCTTCACGCGCAGGCGCGGCGCCGCACCGGGCTTCAGCACGGCCAGCACGCCGGGCACCGCCTCGGCCGCGGCCGAGTCGACGCCGGTCACGCGGCCGCGCGCGATGGTCGACAGCACCGGCCAGACGTGGCAGGGGTTCTCGACCTCGTGCTCGTACGCGTACGGCGCGGTGCCGGTCACCTTGAGCGGCCCGTCGACGCGCGGCCGCGGCGCGCCGACGGCGTGGCCGACCGCCGGGCTTTCGGCGTCGTGGTGGGACTCGGTCTGCTCGCGCGTGGTGGTCATCGGGTCTCCTGGCCGGCGAGCCGTTCGAGCACGGCGACGACGGTGTTGGTGAGCTGGGGGATCTTGTACGCGTTCTCGGGCCCGGTGCGGGCCGGTTCGAGCTCGGCCTCGGCGGCCGCTCGGAAGGCGTCCGCCGTGGCCGGGCCGCCGCGCAGGAGCCCCTCGGCGGTCGTGGCGCGGTGGGGGCGGTGGGCGACCCCGCCGAAGGCGAGCCGCACGTCGCGTACGCGGTCACCGTCGAGGTCCAGGGCGGCGGCCACCGAGACGGTCGCGAAGGCGTACGACGCCCGCTCGCGCACCTTGCGGTAGGTCGAGCGCCGCACCCAGTCCGGTCCCGCGATCGTGATGCCGGTGACCAGCTCGCCGGGCGCCAGCGTGGTGTCGCGCTGGGGTTCGTCGCCCGGCAGCCGGTGGAAGTCGCCGAAGGGCACGTCGCGCGCCCCGTCCCGGCCCACCACGTGGACCACGGTGTCGAGCGCCGCGAGCGGGACGCAGAGGTCGGAGGGGTGGACGGCGACGCAGTGCTCGGAGGCGCCCAGCACGGCGTTGTAGGTGCCGTAGCCCTCCCGCGCCGAGCAGCCCGTGCCGGGCTCGCGCTTGTTGCAGGGCGTGGTGACGTCCTGGAAATAGACGCAGCGGGTGCGCTGGAGCAGGTTGCCGGCCGTCGAGGCCATGTTGCGCAGCTGGCCCGACGCGCCGGCGAGGAGCGCCTCGCTGACGAACGGGAAGCGCGTCCGCACCGTCGGGTCGGCGGCCAGGTCGCTGTTGCGCACGTTCGCGCCGACGCGTACGCCGCCCTCGGTCTCGTCGATCCCGCCGAGGTCGAGCCGGCCGATGTCGACCACCCGCGCGGGCGTCGCCACGCCCAGCCGCAGGTGGTCCACGAGGTTCGTGCCGCCGGAGAGGAACACGGCGTCGTCGCCGGCGAGGGCCAGCGCCTCGTCGACCGTGTCGGCGCGCTGGTAGTCGAAGGGCCTCACGAGCGGGCCTCCGCCGTGTCGCGGATCGCCTCGACGATGTGGGCGTACGCCCCGCAGCGGCACAGGTTGCCGCTCATCCGCTCGCGGATCTCCTCGTCGCTGAGCTGGACCTCGCCGAGCTCGGTCACGTCGGGGGTCACGTGGCTCGGCATGCCCGCGCGGGCCTCGGCCAGCATGCCCTCGGCCGAGCACACCTGGCCCGGCGTGCAGTAGCCGCACTGCAGCGCGTCCCGCTCGACGAACGCGCGCTGGAGGTCGGAGAGGTCGTCGGCCGAGCCGAGCCCCTCCGAGGTCACGACCTCCCGGCCGTCCTGGGCCGCCAGCAGGCTGAGGCACGACAGGGCCCGCCGACCGTCCACCAGCACCGTGCAGGCCCCGCACTGGCCGTGGTCGCAGCCCTTCTTGGCCGAGGTCACCCCGAGGTGGTCGCGCAGCCCGTCCAACAGGCTCACCCGCGGGTCGTGCTCCACCTCCACCGGCTGACCGTTGACGACGAGTCGACTGAGCACCTTGTCCACCTTCCCCTAGGGCGTCCCTCGAAGCGTACGCGACCCCCGACGAGGGTGGGAACGGCGGGGGGATAGGCCCGGGCGGGCTGGCGCCCGCCCGGGGGAGGGGGACACGGCCTAGGCGACGGCGGTGCCCTCGAGCTCGACCTGCTGCCCCGGGACGGCCAGTCGGACCACCTCGAGCATCGTCGTGGTGGGGGCCACACCGGCGGCGGCCAGACGCCCGGCGAGCACGCCGTAGTGCGGCATCAGCCCGTCGATGCCGGTCGTGTAGACGTTGAGGCGCACCAGGTGCCCGAGCGTCATGTCGGCGTCCGCAAGCACGGCCTCGAGGTTGTCGAGCGCCAGCCCCAGCTGGGCCGCGACGTCCCCGTCGTGCTCGGGCCGGCCGTCCGCGCTCATGGCGGTCTGCCCCGAGATGTAGAGGGTGCGCGTCGCGCCCGACACGACCTCCCCCTGGTTGAAGCCCAGCTGCTGGGACCACGCCACGGGGTTCACTGCTGCTCGTTCCATCGTCACTCCATTCCTTGGGATCGCGTACGCCCGGGGCCGACGGCCACCGTCCTCGACGCCGCACCCGCAGCCTGCCGCCGAAACACGACACCCTGTGTCACGTTTTCTGGGGAGAATGACGGTATGCGTGCGGATCGGCTGGTCGCGATGGTGCTGCTGCTGCGCCAGCGGGGCCGGATGACCGCGGACGAGCTGGCCCGCGAGCTCGAGGTGTCGGTCCGCACCGTGCTGCGCGATGTCGAGGCGCTGTCCACCTCGGGGGTGCCCGTCTATGCCGAACGCGGCCGCCACGGCGGGTACGCCCTGCTGCCGGGCTTCCGCACCGAGCTCACCGGACTGACCCACGAGGAGGCTCTCGCCCTGCTCGCCGCGGGGTCGGGGCACGGCGGACGGGCATTCGGGCTGGGCTCGGCCCTCGCGTCAGCCATGCGCAAGGTCGTCGACGCACTGCCCGAGGGCCACCAGGCCGGCCTCGACGACGCCGCCCGGCGGTTCCTGGCGGAGCCGGCGACCGACCTGCTGTCCCGGCGTACCGGCCCCGAGGACGTGGCCGACGAGGTGGTGGGCGAGGTCCGACGGGCGGTGCTGGCCGGGCGCCGGCTGCGCTTCCGGTACGCCGCGCCCGACCGGGTGCCGCGCTGGCACAGCGTCGACCCCATCGGTCTGGTGACCGTACGCGACCGCGCGTACCTGCTCGCGACGAAGTCCGGCGAGGACCGCACCTACCGGCTCTCGCGCATGTTGGTCGCCGAGGCGCTGCCCGAGTCCGCGCAGCGACCGGCCCACGTGGACCTCGACCGGCTCTGGGCCGAGCGCAGCGCCCGGTTCCTGGCCGAGGGCCACCTCCCGGTGCTGGTGCGGGTGCGGGCCGAGCGGCGCGACGAGCTGCTGGACCTCGCCCGCGGCCTGCGCACCGAGGACGCCGAGCCGGACGGCTGGGTCCGGCTCGCGGTGATGTTCGAGGACCTGCGCCACGCGGTGTGGGCGCTGTGGCAGCTGGGCCCGGCCGCCGAGGCGCTGGAGCCCGGCGAGCTGCGCGGCGCCCTGCGCGAACGGGCCGAGGAGGTCGCGGCCCGCCACCGGGGCTGACGGTCCGGCGGCCGGGCCGGCCCCACTCAGCGGAGGTCGTCGACCGACGCCACCACGAGCCCATACAGGTCGGCCACGGTGCCGAGCGCCGCCGCGTGCACGTCCTCGGCGGGCACCTGGCGGTCGAGGATCGGCAGGCTGCGCGTGGCGCAGGCCTCGGCCACGACCGTCGGGCGCTGCCCGCGCAGGAACGCGCCCTGAGCGGTGAACTGCACGCACATGTGGGTCATGAAGCCGACGACCACCAGGTCAGACTTCCCCGCGGCGTCCACCAGGTCGCCGAGCTCGGTGTCGACGAACGCGTTCGGGACGCCCTTGACGACCACCTTCTCCCCGTCGATCGGCGCCACGGCCGGGTGGATCTGGCCGATCTCGGCGCGGATGTCGTAGGGCGAGCCCTCGCCGCCGTCGTGGACCACGTGGATCACGGTGACGCCGGCCGCGCGGGCCCGGGCGAGCAGCCGGGCGCCGGCGTCGAGCGCCGGCTGCCAGCCGTCGAGCTCCATCACGCCGGTCGTGTAGGTGTTCTGGAAGTCCACGAGGACGAGAGTGGTGTCCGCGAGCGAGGGGATGGTGTTGTCGAGGCCGTTGACCTCGCGCAGCGTCGTGCGGGGATTCGTCATTCTTCTTCGCTCCTGTTCATCGGTGGGGACGCTGTCGGCGCCCCGATCCGACGCTAGGATCAAGGAAGAATGTCGGCAATGACGAGCAATCCGCAGATACAGACACGACCGCCGCGACGCGACGCCCGCTGAGCGAGCGCAGCGAGTCGAAGCCGGACCACGCCCGCTGATCGAGCGCAGCGAGTCGAAGCCGGACCACGCCCGCTGAGCGAGCGCAGCGAGTCGAAGCCGGCCGGCCGGACCAACGCGATCCGGGGGCTTCGACTCGCTGGCGCTCGCTCAGCCAACGACTCGGCGGCCCTCGCTCAGCCAACGACGTGCCCGGTGCTCGCCGGCAACGAAGGAAGGGAAACCCATGGACCGCACCACCCGGCTCGTCGTCGTGACCGTGTTCGAGGGCGTCGACCTGCTCGATGTCACCGGCCCGCCCGAGGTGTTCGCGCTGGCGAAGCGCGAGTCCGCCGAGGCGGAGGCGTACGAGGTCGTGCTGGCGGCCGCCGACCCGGGGGCGGTGCGGACCGGCGCCGGCGTACGCGTCCTGCCGGACGTCACCTTCGACCAGTTGCGCCACCGCGCCATCGACACCCTCGTCGTGCCCGGCGCCGTCGCACCGGACGCCGAGCGGGGACGCGTGCCCGTCGTCGAGCCCGGGCTGGTCGCCACCGTCGCCGCCCTGGCGGAGCGCTCCCACCGGATCGCCTCGGTCTGCGTCGGCGCCCACGTGCTGGCGGCGGCGGGCCTGCTCGACGGGCGACGCGCGACGACGCACTGGTCGACCGCCGACCTGCTGGCCGCCGACCACCCGGCCGTCGAGGTCGACCCCGACCCCATCTACGTGCGCGACGGCAACGTCTGGACGGGCGCGGGGATCAGCTCGTGCCTCGACCTGTCCCTGGCCCTGATCGCCGACGACCTGGGCGAGGACGTGGCGCTGCGGGTCGCGCGCCAGCTCGTGATGTACCTCAAGCGGCCCGGCGGCCAGAGCCAGTTCAGCGTCCCACTCACGCGGCTCGGCACGACCCGCCGCATCGAGGAGCTGCGGCACCACATCCTGACCCACCTCACCGACGCCCTGACCGTGCCCGAGCTCGCTGCCGTCGCCCACGTCGGCGAGCGCCAGCTCACGCGACTCTTCCGCAGCGAGCTCGGCGTGACGCCCCACGCGTACGTCGAGGCGTTGCGCGTGGAGCACGCGCGGCGGCTGCTGGAGACCGGCGACGACACGCTCGACCGGGTGGCAGCCCAGTGCGGCTTCGGCAGCGTGGACACCTTCCTGCGCGCCTTCCGACGGCGGGTCGGGTCCACGCCCGCGGAGTACCGCGGCCGGTTCAGCGCGTCGGCGACCGGTTGAACCACCCCCCGCCGGGACGCAGTCCCCGCGGGGAGTGGCCCTCAGTCGCCCTTGACGTTGACGACCTGGCGCAGCGTGTGGCGTACCTCGACGAGCTCGGCCGAGTCGGCCATCACCTGGTCGATCGGCTTGTACGCCGCCGGGATCTCGTCGATCAGCGTCTCGGAGTCGCGGTACTCGATCCCCGCCATCGCCTGGCGCAGCTGGTCCTGCGAGAACAGCGCCCGGGCGCGCGTACGCGAGTGGGCGCGGCCCGCCCCGTGCGGGCTGGAGCACAGCGCGACCGGGTTGCCGAGCCCCCGCACCACGTACGACGCCGTGATGCACCGCATCTTCACCACGCCGTTCGCCTCGGTCTATCCCCACTACGTGACCAAGGTGGAGAAGAAGGGGCGGACGCAGGCCGAGCTGCACCAGGTGATCGGATGGCTGACGGGTTTCGACGAGGCGGCGCTGCAGCATCACCTGGCCGCCGGGACCACCTTCGAGGACTTCTTCGCCGCCGCCCGGCTCAACCCGGCGGCCGCATCCATCACGGGGACGGTCTGCGGCGTACGCGTCGAGGAGGTCGAGGACCCGCTGATGCGCCAGATCCGCTACCTAGACAAGCTCGTCGACGAGCTCGCCCGCGGCAGGGCCCTGGCGAAGGTCCTGCGCTCCTGACGCGTACGCCCGGGAGTCGGGCCCGCGGTCCGCCCGGGGCGACGGCCTGTTCCCCTCAGCCGAGCAGCACGCCGCCCTCGCCCGGGTTCTGGGCGTGGTAGCGGCGGACCCAGCTGGCCTTCGCACGGTGGACGGTGTTCGCCTCGGGCCGGGAGGCGGGGTCGATCACGAGGTACTCGTCGTTCTTCGCGTCGTAGTCGGCGATGACCATCCAGTGCAGGATCGGGTCCTTCGTGGCCACGTTCACCGGCCAGGCGGCGACCTGGAGCTCACCCATCAGCATGGCGGGCTTGCCGGAGCGCACGTGGGCCATGACGGCCTCCACGTCCGTCGTCCGGCGGGTGGGCACGCCGTAGGTGCCCATCGCACGCTCGACGTCGACGCTCAGCGTGCCGAGGCGCGCGGGCGGGGCGTACGCCATGTCGCGGCGGGCCGCCAGGATGGCAGCGCCCTGGTTGTTCGGGTCCCAGGCGTGCGGGGTCCGGCCGAGCGCGAGCAGCGAGGACACCACTGCGGCCGGGCCGCAGTCGTACCACTGGTAGTTGTCCTGCCCCTGTCCCTGGCGGACGGGGACGATCTGCTTCTTGGCCGGCGTCGCGGGGGCCGGACGTCCACCGACGTCCTTGCACAGCGGCACGCCGGGGACCCGCCCGTTGACGCCGGTGTCGAGGGACCCGTCGGAGACGAACCCGTCGAGCTCGGGGGTGTAGCTCCACAGGTTGGTGTTGGCCTGGGCGAACCGGCTGAACACGGTGTCGCCGTAGGTCTGGCACGTGATCGTGACCTGCCGGCCGGCGGGGATGGCCTGGTTGATCGCGCCCGTGAGGTAGGGGAGGCGACGCACGTTGACCAGCTCGGTCGCGGCCGCGCGCACCGTGTTGTTGCCCGGCTTCGCCCCCACGTTCTGGCACAGCGGTACGCCGGGGATCCGGCCGTTGACCCCGGTGTCCATGTACCCGTCGGAGACGAAGGCGTCGACGTCCGGGGTGTAGTTCCACAGGTTGGTGTTGGCGCGGGCGAACGGGCTGTAGACGGTGTCGCCGTAGGTCTGGCAGGCGATGCGCACGCTGCGACCCGTGGGCAAGGACCCGGTGATCGGACCGTTGAGGTACGGCAGGTGGCGGACGTTGACGGTCTGGGTCACGCGCCCGGTGCCGACCGTCGCCGCTGATGCCTGCTGGATGGTCTCGGCACCCACGAGTCCGGTGACGGCCAGGGTGGTGACGGCGGCGAGCGCCGCGATGGGGGATCGAAGGTTCATGGTCGCTTCCTCTGTGACGGGGGGTGAGCGCGAAACTAGGACACCGGGAGGTGCCGATCGAGCCGGTCGCAGCGGAGATTTCCTGCCTGTGGGCCCGGCGGCCCGCTTGGCGTCCGCGGGATCGCTCGCCGGCGGGGCCCGTTGGGCGCTGCCTCGTACTGTGACGGCATGAGCAGCCGACTGCGGCCCCCAGACCCGCGACCAGGGACGCGGACCACCGGTGCGTACGCCGGTCTCGCCGCGGCTGCGACCACCGTGGGGGTCGCCGAGCTCGCAGCGGGACTGGCGAGCCGGCTGGGCTGGTCGGAGGGCACGCCGTCGCCGCTCGGCGCGGTCGGGGCCGCGTTCGTCGACCTCACCCCGGCGTGGCTGAAGGATGCGGCGATCGCGCTGTTCGGCACGGCCGACAAGCTGGCCCTGGGCATCGGCACGGTCCTCGTCCTGGCCGCGGTCGGCGCGGCCGTGGGCGCCCTCGCGGTCCGCCGGCCCCGGCTGGCGGTGTGCGCCGTGGTGGCCCTGGGCGTCCTGGGCGCGGTGGCGGTCTGCGGCCGGCCGCGGGCATCGGCGGCCGACGTCGCCCCCGTCGCCCTCGGCACGGCGTGCGGAGCCGCGCTGCTGTGGCGCTGGACGCACCGGGTGGCCGCCGCCCCCGGACCCTCGGCCCCCGCCCCCGGGGTGTCGCGCCGCCAGCTGCTGGGTGTGGGGCTCGGCGCCGTCTTCGCGGCGGCCGTGGACCGCGTCTCCGCGGGCGGCGCCCGCGTGGTGGAGCGGGCCCGGGCGGCGTTCCGGGTGCCGCCGGTGGCGACGCCGGTCACCGTTCCCGCCGGCGTCGAGGTCGGCGTCCGCGGGGTGACCCCGTTCATCGTGCCCAACGCGGACTTCTATCGCATCGACACCGCGCTGGGCGTCCCCCAGGTCGACCCCGCCGAGTGGTCGTTGACGGTGACGGGGATGGTCGACCGCGAGGTGCGGCTCGACTGGGCGGCGCTGCTGGCCAGGCCCATGCAGGAGGCCATGGTGACGCTCATGTGCGTGTCCAACGAGGTGGGGGGCCGGCTCAACGGCAACGCGGTCTGGACCGGTCTTCCGGTGCGCGAGCTGCTCCGCGAGGCCGGCGTACGCCCGGGAGCCGACATGGTGCTGTCGCGCAGCACCGACGGCTTCACCGCCGGGACCCCGCTGGAGGCGATGACCGACGACCGCCCCGCCCTCATCGCGGTGGCCCAGAACGGCGAGCCCCTGCTGCCCGAGCACGGCTTCCCGGCGCGGCTCGTCGTGCCCGGGCTCTACGGCTACGTGAGCGCGACGAAGTGGGTCACCGAGCTGAAGGTCACCCGGTTCGCCGACGACCAAGGCTACTGGACGCCGCGGGGCTGGTCGGCGCTCGGCCCGGTCAAGACCCAGTCCCGCATCGACGTGGCGCGTGCGGGCGGGTCCGTCGCCGCCGGCACCGTGGCGGTCGCCGGTGTGGCGTGGGCGCAGCACCGCGGGATCGTCGGGGTCCAGGTGCGCGTCGACCAGGGCCCCTGGCAGGACGCGCGGCTGGGGGTGGACGCGACCGTCGACGCCTGGCGGCAGTGGGCGTACGCGTGGGAGGCGACGCCGGGCGCCCACACCCTCGCGGTGCGGGCGATCGACGCGAGCGGGACCCCCGAGACCGAGGTCCGCGCGGCCCCGGCTCCGAACGGCGCGAGCGGCCACCACACGATCCGGGTGACGGTGGCGTGACCCGGTCCGGACCCACCGCAGCGGCCCGACCCCCGGCGGCATAAAGTCGACCCCGGCGCTCGCCGTGGACGCCCCGGCGAGCTCCGGGCCACCGTGACCGAAAGGAAGTCCATGTCCCCCTCCCCACGCGTGGCCCTGTTCGCCACCTGCGTGAACGACACGATGTTCCCGGGCACCCCGCGCGCGGTCACCGAGGTGCTCGAGCGCCTGGGCTGCACGGTCGAGTTCCCGATGGGCCAGACGTGCTGCGGCCAGATGTTCACCAACACCGGCTACTTCGACGAGGCGCTGCCGTCGGTGCGGGCGTACGTCCGCACCTTCGGCGACTACGACTACGTGGTGAGCCCGTCCGGGTCGTGCGTGGGCTCGGTGCGCGAGCAGCACGTGATGCTGGCCGAGAAGGCCGGCGACGAGGGCCTGCGAAAGGCGGCCGAAGAGACCGCGAGCCGCACCTACGACTTCCCCGAGTTCCTGGTCGACGTGCTGGGCGCCGAGGACGTGGGGGCGTACTTCCCCCACCGCGTCACCTACCATCCGACCTGCCACTCGCTGCGCATCACCAAGGTCGGCGACCGGCCGATGAAGCTGCTGCGCGCCGTCAGCGGCATCACGGTGCTCGAGCTGCCCGAGGCCGAGCAGTGCTGCGGCTTCGGCGGCACCTTCTCGATGAAGAACAAGGCGGTGTCGACCGCCATGGCCTTCGACAAGGCACGCAACGTGGTCGGCACCGGCGCCGAGTTCGTCGTCGCAGGCGACAACTCGTGCCTGCTGAACATCGGCGGCGTCCTGAGCCGCCAGGAGTCCGGCGTACGCCCCATCCACCTCGCCGAGATCCTCGCCTCGACCGAAAAGAGCGTCCGATGAGCCTCGACCACGCGCGCCGCGCCGACAACCCCGCCCGGCGTACGCCCGCCCCGCCGGAGGGCACCTACCTCGGCATGCCGGCCTTCCCGACCGCCGCCAAGAAGGAGCTCGAGAACTCCCAGCAGCGCCGCAACCTGCGGTACGCGACCACGACGATCCGCGACAAGCGGCGCCAGGTCGTCTCCGAGCTCGACAACTGGGAGCAGCTGCGTCTGGCCGGCGCGGCCATCAAGGACCGCACGCTGCGCCACCTCGACCGCTACCTCGTGCAGGCCGAGGAGGCCCTGACGCGTGCGGGCGCGACGGTGCACTGGGCCGCCGACGCCGAGGAGGCCAACCGGATCGTCACCGACCTGGTGCGCGCCACCGGCTACGACGAGGTCGTGAAGGTCAAGTCGATGGCCACTCAGGAGATCGAGCTGAACGAGGCGCTCGAGGACTCCGGCATCGCGGCCTGGGAGACCGACCTCGCCGAGCTGATCGTCCAGCTGGGCCACGACCGGCCGTCCCACATCCTCGTGCCCGCCATCCATCGCAACCGGGCCGAGGTGCGCGAGATCTTCCTCGCCGAGATGGGCAAGTACGGCACGCCGGCCCCCGAGGGGCTCACCTCCGAGCCGGCCGACCTGGCCGGCGCGGCGCGCATCCACCTGCGCGAGAAGTTCCTCGACGCCAAGGTCGCCATCTCGGGCGCGAACTTCCTGGTCGCCGAGACGGGCACGCTTGTGGTCGCCGAGTCCGAGGGCAACGGGCGCATGTGCCTGACCCTGCCCGAGACCCTCATCTCGGTGGTCGGCATCGAGAAGCTCGTGCCGACGGTCGAGGACCTGGAGGTCTTCCTCCAGCTGCTGCCCCGCAGCAGCACCGGCGAGCGGATGAACCCCTACACCTCGTTGTGGACCGGCCCGGCGGACGCCGACGGCCCCCAGAACGTGCACGTCGTGCTGCTCGACAACGGGCGCACCAACGCGCTGGCCGACGAGCTCGGCCGCACGGCGCTGCGCTGCATCCGCTGCTCGGCCTGCCTCAACATCTGCCCCGTCTACGAGCGCACGGGCGGCCACGCGTACGGATCGGTCTATCCGGGCCCGATCGGCGCCGTCCTCACCCCCCAGCTGCGTGGCGTCGAGTCCGACATCGACCGCTCCCTGCCGTACGCCTCCTCGCTGTGCGGCGCCTGCTTCGAGGTGTGCCCCGTCCGCATCCCGATCCCCGACATGCTCGTGGACCTGCGGCACCGGGTCGTCGAGGCCGAGCGCGAGGACACCCTGCCCCACGCCGAGAGCGGCGTCATGCGCGCCGCGTCCTGGATGATGGCCGACTCGCGCCGCCTGAGCGCGGCCCAGAAGGTCGCCACGCGCGGCAGCGGGCTATTCCGCGGGCGCCTCGAACGCTTCGGCCCCCTGCCCTGGCCGGCGTCGGCGTGGACCGACTCCCGCGACATCCCCGTCCCCCCGAAGGAGTCCTTCCGCGACTGGTGGAAGCGCGAGCGAGGAGAGCAGCGATGACCAGCAGCAGGGAGAAGGTCCTGGCCCGGGTGCGCGAGGCCCTGGCCGACGTGCCGGCCGACGCCGAGGTCGAGGTGCCGTGGACGTACGGGCAGCCGACCGGCGTCTCGGACGTGCTCGGCCTGTTCGTCGAACGGGTCGAGGACTACCGGGCCGTCGTCGAGCGGGTGCCCGCCGACGGGCTCGGCGCGGCGGTCGCGGCGGCCCTGGACATGTACGGCACCAAGTCGATCGTCGCGCCGCCGGACCTGCCCGACGACGTGCGGCAGTGCATCGAGGACGCCGGGGTGCGGATCGTGCACGACGACCCGCCGCTGTCGGCGCGCGACCTGGACGCCGTCGGCGGAGTCGTGACCGACTCGTCGGTCGGGATCGCCGAGACCGGCACCATCGTGCTCGACCACGGCCCGGGCCAGGGCCGCCGGGCGATCTCGCTCGTGCCCGATGTCCACGTGTGCGTCGTACGCGGCGAGGACGTCGTGACCGACGTGCCCGAGGCGATGGCCCGCCTGGCCCCCGCGGTGCGCGACGGGCGCCCGCTCACGTGGATCAGCGGGCCGAGCGCGACCAGCGACATCGAGCTCGACCGCGTCGAGGGGGTCCACGGGCCGCGCAAGCTGCACGTGCTGCTGGTCGAGCCCGCCTAGCGCCGTTCGGGGGGCCACCCCTGTCGCCCGACCTCTCCTCCGCATAACATGAGCGCGTCCTCACCCCCGAGAAGGTCGTATTCATGCCAGCACCTGCACGCCGCACCGCCGGACCGATGCCCGACGCCCAGTCGACCACCCTCGAGCAGCGCGCCGCGACGTGGAAGCGGACGGCGGCCGACGCCGAGCCAGCCCTGCGCCGGCACGCCGCCGCCCTCGACGAGTACGCCAAGGTCGCCGAGTGCTCGTGGGTGGCCGGCGCCCCCGACGACGTGGCCCGCCGACTGGACGCCTGCACCCTGCGCCAGACCATGCTCAAGCGCGCGCTCACCGCGAGCGAGCGTCCGGTCGCCGACTGGCGCAGGCACCTGCGCGAGGAGCCCGCCCGGGCCGCCGACCCGAAGACGGTCGGCGACTGGGAGCGCAGCTGGGTCGGCAGCAAGTACGCCGACGAGGAGTGGACGGACGCCGACCAGAAGTACGCTCAGGCGCCCCGCTGCGCCTGAGCCCACCCGGTCCCGCGGCCGACCCACCGCCTCCCCACCCGCGGGGCGACCCACGATCCTGCGCTCCTGTGTCGCTGAACGGGCGAGAATCCCCGTACCGGGCCCCAGGAGTGCAGGATCGTGGACCGCACCGTCAGGCGGCCGCGGCCTCGGCCTTCTCGCGCGCGCGGTCGCGTACGCAGACGACGAGGGCGAGCGCCGCGCACGCCGCGATCAGCGCGAGGGCGACGAGGAAGCCGTCCAGCCACGAGCGCCCCGACTCGACGACCGCGAACAGCGCGCCCGGCACGACGGCGGTGCCGACCGCCGTCCCGATCCGCTGGCCCAGCTGCAGCACCCCGCCCGCCACGCCCCCGAAGCGCGGGTCGACGGCGTTCAGCGTCAGCGTCTGGTTGGGCGAGATGGTCAAGCCCTGGCTCACTCCCATCAGGGTGAGCGGCAGCGCGAGCCACGCGTACGCCGCCGGGCTGCGTTCGACCAGCACCGCCGTGCCGGCCACCTGGTCAAGTCCCGGGTAGTGGTGTAGCGGTGGGTGTTCCTTCGTTGGGGGTCAGGCTGTGAGAGCGGGCAGGTTGTCGTCTCCGGTCTCGGGGCCGGTGTCGGTGTCGGTGTCGGTGATGAGGTTGATGCGGCAGCGGGCGAGGACGTCGAGGCCGAGGTA
>NZ_BAAGXC010000015.1:0-147182 GCF_054780035.1 Mariniluteicoccus endophyticus
CGTCATCCGCGCCCTACTGGACACCGGAGGATTCAGAACCGAACTACACCGTCATCTGTGAAGAGCCATCAAATCCGGGACATCTGCGCGATACCCCGGGAAATGAACATGATTAGCGACTCTGGTTTCCTCCGCATGGGCGCGCAACTGCGGCAGACGGTCGCCGCGCCCGACCAATAGGAGCCGCGCGTGTGGCACTTTGGAGATGATGGCGGGCATGGCCGCGATGAGATGGGTTGGTTCTTGTTCTCGTTCAATTCGGCGACGCAAATTATGATCTGACAGCCAGTCATGCCCAAGGAATCCTTGAGGGCCTTTTTCTCTTCAGAAGATGGAACGGCGAACCGCTCGAGGTCCACGCCTACCCCGTGCACATGCCGCTGCTCTTTAGTGGGGATGAATCGACGAGCAGTCCGGGCGTCTTCGTTGTTGATGGTGATAAGTATGTCGGTCACGAAACCGAGAAGGAACTCAGCGGGGAACTGTGCGACCCAGTTCCCCAAGGGGGCGCCTTGGTAGAAGTGGAATCCATGAGTCGTATAGATGGTCTGTGGCCGCTGCCGTAAATTAATCCCGATTGAATTGGTCGATCATCGACGCCGTTGATGTCACAACCAGCGTGCGAGAGCGTTCCCGCTGAGGTTGATTGATGAGCACGTCGCAGGACGCCGGAGGTACCACCCTTGGGTGGTCAGCCATGAACTTGCCTGTCTCTGCCCCATTCAAACCATCTCGACGCGGCGGGCATTGGCTGCCAATGCCGGACGCACCTTGCTAGCCATATGCGCTGACCGAACGAGAGCAGTTGCGAGGGAGCGAGGAAGGACTCGCGGAGGCTTGCCGCCCAGCAGCGTCAGCAGGGATCCGGTTGTCAGGCCCTCCCATGGGTGGATCACGATCTGAGGCGGCGTCGAGTCTGTGGTCGCAAGATGCGCGATAGCATCCGCACGTTGGGTAGAAGAGCCTGAGGGGTGGGGGCGGATGAGGGAGATGCGACCATTCCTCCAGAGGAGGCGAGTACGAGGTTCGCGTCCGTGGGTCGCGGTGGGGCGCGACCAGGGGTAAGGATCCACCATGCCGTCAGTGCAACAAGCACGGCAGTCGTCACCGCGACCGCGAGGCATCGCTTCATGGCTTCGCCTTGGTTAGGGCGCGGCGCCTTGCCGTTGCTGCGCCGAGGGGTTGGGGAGGGGGACTTGGGCTGCGAAGCGTGCGAGGGCATGGAGCGGGATCATGATCTGCCCAATGGCATGGACTTGATCGGTGGCGCCGGAGCGAGCGCGGGACGCTCGCCGAAGAATGACATGGATCATGCTCTCGCCTGGAAGGTGAGACTTCACGAGGACTGCGTGTCGGACCAGCCTCCGCATATGGCGCCGCTTGAACCAGCCTGCGAACTTGAACAGCAGCGCGAGCGAGAGGATGACCGCCACCGTTCGAGGGTGAAGGTCCACGGTCGGGGCGTTCTTCTTCGTGGCAGCTGACGCAACGATCGTCCCAAGGAGGGTGATGGTGGCGATCAGGTCGAGGTTTTTCGAGCCCCAGTCGACGACCTTGTGCAGGCGTGCGAGGGCGAGGTCGCGGCGGGTGTCGTAGGGGAGGATCCTCAGGCCCTCGATGCTGTGGTTTTCGAACGACTCGGTGGCCTGGAGATGCGACTCCTGGATCTCCTCGAACGTCGTGTCCAGCCTGTTGTGGGCCAGCACGTTGAAGTGCATCCGTCGATTGGCGATCTGGGACGGGGTCGCGTCGCCATTGTTTCGGCCGAGGAACGACATGCCGAGGTAGTCCCAGTTCGCTCGGAAGGTCGCGAACCCGAGTTCTGCCTGGCACTCGCGGCTGAGCTCCTCGGTGAAGTCCACGCGAAGGTTGCTGTGGAACTCCATGGTGGGGTAGTCCTCGTACACGGAGTCGTAGTAGAAGTCGACGTGCGGATCGCGGAACTCCGTCTGGCCATTCACCGAGCAGTAGAGAGTGCCGCCGTCGATCGACCCGGCCGCCCGTCGGCCGATCAGCAGGTGGCCGTCGCGCGTCTCGAGATTGCCTGACACCGCGATCGTGTGGCTGTTCCAGCTGTTCTTCAGATACTCGTTTATCTCCTCCACCCTGCCGTGCTCGAACGCCGACTGGTTCGGGTAGGTGCGGGGCGATCCGTAGAGGTGGGCCGCCTGGACCTCGTCCTCGTGCCGGTCGAAGGCGAGCTGGCGTACGGCCACGGTGTCGTCCGGGTCGCCGTGCGAGAAGTAGGGGTGGTTCAGGATGTCCGGGTTGTCGAAGGCGTCGACGGTGGCGTACGTGGTGCGACCGACCCTGCAGATGACGTACTCGACGTCGTGGGACTCGGGATGGTCATTGTCCAGCTTGATCTCCTCCATCCGGGTCATCACGCCGGAGTAGTAGATCGATCCGTGCTGGAGTGCGAAACCTCCCCGGATTGCTCCGGCGAGCCCGTCCGAGACCTGCTTGGCTGCGGTCCAGTCCCACAACAGGGAAGGCAGGTAGCCGGTCTCGTCGGCGGGGGCGAGGCGGAGCGTGCCGTCGGGGGTCACGTGGAGGCGGAAGTGTTCGTCCAGAAGATCCTGAGCACGCGCGTCGGCGAAGCCCAGGAGTGTCACGTGCTGGCCGTCGTGGCGAAAGGCGTAGCTCGAGTCCCGGCGAGGATAGATCTCCGGATAGTGGGCGAAACAGGCTTCGAGTGCTTCAGCTCCGGCGCTGCAGGCCAGTTTCCAGCCGAACCTCGAGGCCATCCGCAGCAGTGCGCGGCCGAGGAAGTCGACCTCGAGCGTGTCCGGGGTGCTCCCGGGACTCTTGACTCCGATGTCCATGTTGCAGGGCTTGCCCTCGAGACTCCCGGGCCACCACCGGGGATCCTGCGCGGCGAGACGTTGGACTCCGTGCCAGAAGGCCTCGGCGTCACGAGCTGCGCCGAGCAGGAGGAAGTCCTGGATGGTCTTGTGGCTGATGCGGGGGTGGATCCCGTGGTAGGCCGCGTCGCCCCGCCGCTCCGGGTTGGGACGTGCGACGAACGACAGCTTGGTGCGCTGGGAGGCGACCACAACCTCTATGTGGTTCACGGGGTCCTCAGGCTTGAGGCCTTCGGCGACCTGCCGGTTGAAGTCCTGAAGGTCGACGAGGTCGAACAGTCCACGCATGGTCCTCCTCGGTGACGGGCCGCGGTCGGCCGCCACGGAACAGGAGGGAGTCTAGGTGGCGACGCGATGGCCGACTGGGCGGGTACCGGCCTGTTCTACCTGGGCTCGTCGCGAGCGCACGCGAGACCACGTCGCGCCTGGGCGCCGAGCAGCGCCGCGTCACCGCCAGCGTCGGCGCGGTGACCCTGGCCGGCGCGCGCAGGGACGGCACGGACCCGCTGGTGCTCGCCGACATGCTGATGTACGACGCCAAGGAGGGCGGCCGGAACCGCTTCGCGCTGCACGACCCGACCTGTGGGTCCAGACCTCGCATGGGGCAGCGCCTCACCATGCAGTGCCGCCTGGAGGACGCCCTCGACACCGAGGTCATCCGCGGAGGCACTGCGCCTGCTCGAGCAGTTCGTCGCCCTGTCGCCCGGCTTCGTCCTCGCCGCCAACGTCTCCGGGCCGTCGGTCAGCAGCCCGGATTTCGAGTCGCTCCTGTCCGACCTCCTCGACGCGCGCCCCCGGCCCCCGGCCGGTTCGTCCTCGAGCTCACCGAGACCATGGTCGTCGCCGACATGGACCAGGCGCGCGCTCTGGCCACGTGCCTGCTGCGCCGGGGCGTCGACATCGCCCTGGACGACTTCGGGTCGGGCGCCGCGTCCTTCGACTACCTCAAACAGCTCCCGTTCTCCCACATCAAGATCGACGGCCAATTCATCACAGACATCGTCAGCTCGCCCGTCGACCGGGCCATCGTGCGTTCGTTGGTCGGCGTCGCGCGCGAGCTCGACAAGACGACCATGGCCGAGCACATCGTCGACCGCGCCGCGCTGGAGGTCGTCCGTGACCTCGGCGTCGACTTCGGTCAGGGGTACGGCATCGGTCGGCCCGTGCCCTATGACGAGTTCGTACGCCTCCACCTCGGCGGCTGAGTGACCCCCGGGGCTCGCCGGGGCGGCACGGGTGCTGTGGTCCGATGGGAGCCTACGCCCAAACCAATTGGTCAGACATGGGGGGTGGGGGCCCCGCGTGACCGCTGCGCCCCTTTGCTTGGATAGAGCCATGAGCCCACGCAAGATTGGTGTCACCGAGGTCGCCTTGCGCGACGCCCACCAGTCCCTCATGGCCACCCGCATGGCGATGGAGGACATGGTCGGCATCTGTGAAGAGATCGACCAGGCCGGATATTGGAGCGTCGAGTGCTGGGGTGGTGCGACGTTCGACGCGTGCATCCGCTTCCTGAACGAGGACCCGTGGGAGCGCCTGCGGACGTTCCGTGAGCTGCTGCCGAACAGCCGCCTGCAGATGCTGCTGCGCGGCCAAAACCTGCTCGGCTATCGCCACTACGAGGACGGCGTTGTCGAGCGCTTCGTCGAGAAGTCCGCCGAGAACGGCATGGACGTCTTCCGCGTGTTCGACGCCCTCAACGACCCGCGCAACATGGCCCAGGCCATGCAGGCAGTCAAGAAGACCGGCAAGCACGCACAGGGCACGATCTGCTACACTGTCTCGCCGCTGCACACCACCGAGGGCTACGTGAAGCTTGCCGGCCAGCTCCTCGACATGGGTGCGGAGTCGCTCGCGCTCAAGGACATGGCCGCGCTGTTGAAGCCCCAGCCGGCGTACGACATCGTCAAGGCGATCAAGGACACCTACGGCGACGTCCAGGTCAACGTGCACTGCCACGCCACCACCGGCGTGACGCTGGTGTCGCTGATGAAGGCCATCGAGGCCGGCGCCGACGTCGTCGACACCGCCATCTCGTCCATGTCGCTCGGTCCGGGCCACAACCCCACCGAGTCGCTCGTCGAGATGCTCGAGGGCACCGGCTACGAGACCGACCTCGAGATGGACCGCCTCGAGAAGATCCGCGACCACTTCGCCGAGATCCGCCCGCGCTACAAGCAGTTCGAGTCGGCCATCACCGGCGTCGACACCGACATCTTCAAGTCGCAGATCCCCGGCGGCATGATCACGAACATGGAGTCCCAGCTCAAGGCCCAGGGCGCGGGCGACCGCGTCAAGGAGGTCATGGAGGAGGTGCCGCGCGTACGCGAGGACGCCGGCTTCCCGCCGCTGGTCACCCCGTCGTCCCAGATCGTCGGCACTCAGGCCGTGTTCAACGTGCTCATGGGCCGCTACAAGGTCCTCACCGGCGAGTTCGCCGACCTGATGCTCGGCTACTACGGCGAGTGCCCCGGCGAGCGCAACGCCGAGGTCATCGCCAAGGCCCAGGAGCAGACGAAGAAGGAGCCGATCTCCCAGCGTCCTGCCGACCTGCTCGAACCCGAGTGGGGGGGCCTGAAGGACGAGGCAGCCAAGCTCGAGGGCTTCAACGGCTCCGACGAGGACGTCCTCACCAACGCCATGTTCCCCGGCGTCGCCCCGAAGTTCTTCGCCACCCGCTCCGAGGGCCCGATGAACGTCGGCAAGACGCCCGAGCAGGTCGAGGCCGACCGCGCCCGCGCCGCCGGCGAGGACAAGGCCGTCCGCGAACCGATCAAATACAAGGTCACCGTCGGTGACCGCACGTCCACCGTCTCGGTCGAGCCGGCCTGAGGAGAGACCCGATGACTGAACTTCCTTCCATGAAGCAGCGCCTCGAGCAGCTCGCCGAGGCCAAGAAGTCCGTTGAGCTCGGTGGCGGCGAGAAGCGCATCGAGAAGCAGCACGAGCAGGGCAAGCGCACCGCGCGCGAACGCGTCGCCGACCTCCTGGACGAGGGCACGTTCCAAGAGACCGGCATGTTCTCCAAGCACCGCACGACCCACTTCGGCATGGACAAGGCCGTCGCCCCCGCCGACGGCGTCGTCACCGGCTCCGGTGCGGTCCTCGGCCGCCCGGTCCACGTCGCCTCACAGGACTTCACCGTCATGGGCGGCTCGGCAGGCGAGACCCAGTCCAACAAGGTCGTCGCCATGATGAAGGCGTCGCTGACCACGGGCACGCCGTTCGTGTTCATCAACGACTCCGGCGGCGCGCGCGTCCAGGAGGGCATCGACTCGCTGTCCGGCTACGGCCGCGTGTTCTACAACAACGTGCTGCTGTCGGGCGTCGTCCCGCAGGTGTCGATCATCGCCGGCCCGTGCGCCGGTGGCGCCGCGTACTCCCCGGCGCTCACCGACTTCATCATCCAGACCCGCCGGGCCCAGATGTTCATCACCGGCCCGAACGTGATCAAGTCGGTCACGGGCGAGCAGGTCACCGCCGACGACCTCGGCGGCGCCGACGCCCACATGACCAAGTCGGGTGTCGTCCACTTCGTGGCCGACGACGACGAGCAGGCCGCGCTCATCGCCAAGAAGCTGCTGTCGTTCCTGCCCCAGAACAACACCGAGGACCCGCCCATCGTCGAGCCCGACGACGTCGTCGAACCCAACGAGTCGCTGCGCGACATCGTCCCCGTCGACGGCAAGAAGGGCTACGACGTACGCGAGGTCATCGCCGGCATCGTCGACCACGGCGACTTCTTGGAGGTCCAGGCGGGCTACGCCCAGAACCTCGTCGTCGGCTTCGCCCGCATCACCGGACGCACCGTCGGCGTCGTGGCGAACCAGCCGCAGGTCATGTCGGGCGTGCTCGACATCAACTCCTCCGACAAGGGCTCGAAGTTCGTCCGCTTCTGCAACGCGTTCAACATCCCGCTGCTGACGCTCGTCGACGTGCCCGGGTTCCTGCCGGGCGTGGCCCAGGAGCACGGCGGCATCATCCGCCACGGCGCGAAGATGCTGTACGCGTACTCCGCGGCCACCGTCCCGAAGATCACCGTCGTGCTCCGCAAGTCTTACGGCGGCGCCTACCTCGCCATGTGCTCCAAGGACCTCGGCGCCGACCGGGTGTTCGCGTGGCCGACGGCCGAGATCGCGGTGATGGGTGCCGACGGCGCCGCGAACATCGTGTTCAAGAAGGAGATCGAGGCCGCCGACGACAAGGACGCCAAGCGTGCCGAGCTCGTCGACCTCTACCGCGAGACCTTCTCGACGCCGTTCATGGCCGCCTCCCGCGGTCTGGTCGACGACATCATCGACCCGGCCGACACGCGGCGCGAGGTCGCGATGGCGCTCGAGATCCTTGCGGCCAAGCGTGAGGTCCGCCCGACCAAGAAGCACGGTCTGGGGCCGGCATGAGCGAGTCCGGAACCACGACGCAGGAGCTGCTGGCGCTGGTCAAGCAGCTGTCGGCCAGGCTCGAGTCCGTCGAGACCGAGCTGGCCGACATCAAGGCGCGCTCCGACGCGGAGATCGACGAGGACGTCATCATGGCGATCTCGGCGGCCGTGTCGGCATACCTCGGCCACCGCGCCAAGGTGAAGGCCGTCCACTTCCGCCGTACGTCGAGCCCGTGGACCCAGCAGGGTCGCGCCGCCGTCCAGAGCCGTACCGTTCCGCACTCGCGCTGACCCAGGAGACCCACAGATGAAGCTCAAAGTGACCGTCAACGGCAAGGCCTACACGGTCGACGTCGAGGTCGAGGAGGAGACGAAGCCCGGCCTCGGGTCGATCGTCCTCGGCGGGTTCGCCGGCGGGGGACAGACCCCGGCCGCGCCGACCACCGCCGCTGTGCCGGCCGCCACCGCCAACGCCGTCGTCGCCCCGCTCGCCGGCTCGGTGGCCCGCATCCTCGTCGAGGAGGGCGCCGAGATCCAGTCCGGCCAGGTGCTGGTCGTCCTCGAGGCCATGAAGATGGAGACCGAGATCACCGCGCCCAAGGCCGGCAAGGTCAAGGTCATCCACGTCGAGGCCGGCGAAGCCGTCCAGGGCGGCCAGGCCCTGCTCGAGCTCGACCCTGAGTGATCGACTGACCGACCTCGGCCCCGGATCCGTCACAGATCCGGGGCCGCGTCGTTCCCGCGTACGCCCGCCTGAGCATTCGGGGCGTGCCCCGACCAGGACCGGGGTCCCCGCCCGCTCAGGGGCGGTCGTGCGCGGTTGGAACACGATCGTGACGGCGAGCGCACGGGAACTGTGGCTCCTGCATGGCACCCTTGAACGAGGACTTGAGCGACGGGGGGACTAATGGCGAAGATCTCGAGGTGGGCCGCGGCCGGAGCCGCGTTGGCGCTGACGGCGTGCGGGGCCAGCCCGACCACGCCGACTGCGGGCGAGAGTCCCGCGGTCCAGGCCCCCGAGGCCAGCGTCACGCCAGCGGCTGAGACCCCGACGCCAACACCCACCCCGACCCCCGCGCCGTCGGGCCCGTTCGCGATCACGATGAACGTCGCGAACGGCGCCAAGAACGTTCCCGTCGACACCCAGATCACCGTCACGCCCCAGTTCGGCACGATCGGCGACGTGAAGGTGACGTCGACGGCGTCGGGCAAGAGCACGGTGCCCAACATCACCGGTGGCGTCAACGACAAGGGGGCCTGGGTGGCCGGCACGCGCCTCGACCCCGGAGCGACCTACACCGTGACGGCGTCCGGAAAGGGCGCCGACGGCTCCCAGAAGACCGAGAAGGTCCAGTTCACGACGATGTCGCTGCCCCGGTCGAAGGAGGTCTTCCCGACGCTGACCCCCGTCCAGGGCGGTCCGTTCGGTGTCGCCCAGCCCGTGGTGGTCCAGTTCGACCACCCCGTCTCCAACAAGGCCGAGTTCGAGCGCAACATGAAGGTCACCTCCGTCCCCGCACAGGAGGGCTCGTGGGGCTGGATGGACGACAAGACCGTCCACTGGCGCCCCAAGGACTACTGGCAGCCGGGCACGGAGGTCTCGCTCGACGCCAACCTCAACGGCGTCAACGCCGGCGACGGTCTCTACGGCCAGGAGTCGCGCACCCTGAAGCTCAAGATCGGCCGCAAGCAGGTGGGCAAGGTCGACATCGCCAACCACACCATCTCGTGGGAGATCGAGAACCAGTCGCCGAGGACCTATCCGATGACCGCCGGCAAGGAGGGGTTCACCACCCGCTCCGGAACCAAGGTCGTCATGGAGAAGGCCGAGAACATCAAGATGGAGTCCGAGACGACCGGCATCAGCCGCGACTCGTCCGAGGGCTACTCGGTGAAGGTGGCGTACGCGCTGCGAGTCACCCAGTCGGGCGAGTTCATCCACTCCGCGCCGTGGAACGAGGGCAACTTCGGCAAGCGCAACGCCTCCCACGGCTGCGTCGGCCTCAGCGAGGGCCAGATGTACGCGCTGTACGAGTCGGCCCAGATCGGCGACCCCGTGGTGTTCACCGGCTCCGACCGCAAGCTCGAGTTCGGCAACGGCTGGAGCGAGTGGGACATCTCCTACGATGAGTGGAAGTCCAAGTCGGCGCTCAAGTGACGGCGAGCGTGCCGAATCAGCGAAAAGTTCTGCCCGGCGCGCCGCTCCAGAGCATCTGAAGGCAACTTCCTGCTGATTCGGCACGGACTTCCGCTGATTCGGCAGGCCGCTGTCCACACACCCGGTGACACAGCGTGGGCAAATCCCTCCACAGGACGCATCGTTCGGTGACCGTTCGCGGGCGCCCGCAGGCATCTGTGAAGGCATGGACCTCGACATGCTCATGGCTGGTGCGCCGGTCATCCGCCGCAACGACAAGAACCGTGGACGCATCACCCGTCAGGTCAGAGCGGGCAACCTCGTCGCCGTGCTCCCCGGCGTCTTCGCCCGGGCGGGCGCCGAGGAGGACCCGGTCATCCGCGCACAGGCCGTCTGCGCCTATGACCCCCGGGCAGTCGTCACGGGAAGGTCCGCAGCCGCACTCCACGTGACAAGAGGACAGTGGCCTTCCACACTCACGATCGCCTCGAGCCGGAGGTGGCAGCTGTCCCGCTCCTGGCTCTCCGTGACCCAGACCGCCTTCCCGCCAGACCTCGTGCGGCGAGTGCCCTTCCCGCACTGCAGCCCTGCGCTGGCGGTGCTCCAGGTCGCCGGGGCCGAGGGGCCCGACTTCGCCTGCCGCGCGCTGTTTCGACGGCGCGTGCAGCCACGAGAGCTCGAGGAGGCCGCTGCTGCGCTCAACGGGAGCTGGGGTGTCCAGACCATGCGGCGGATCGCACGGGAGGTGCGCAACAACCCGTGGTCGATGCCGGAACGGGACCTCCACGTCCTGCCTTCGAGAAGGACCGTCACCGCCACAACGAGCTGGCCGCCCAGGGCTGGCAGATCCTGCGGGTCACGCCCGACATGATTCACTCCCAGCCGAACCGGGTGATCCGGTGGATCCGCGAGGCCCTGGTCATCGCTCGAGCAGGGTGACCGTGCCGAATCATCCGAAAATTGCCCCTGGCCCTCCCGATCGGGTCCGCAGGAGCGAACTTTTCGATGATCTGGCACGCCCCGCCGACGGCCTCAGGCGTAGTTCCTCGCGCTGGCGGTTCAGGTCCTTCGGGTGCTCGTACGACTCGTCGATGTCCTCCGGCAGAGTTTCATGAGGGATGGAGATACGCGCCCCTGTCGCCCAGGCGTAGGCGATGGAAGGATGTCGACATGCGCATCCTTGGACCCACGGACCTGCTCGCCGCCGCCACGACCGTACGCCAGGGCTTCGCCGACGGCACCGACCAGGTCCGCGACCTTGTCGACCTCGTGCCCCGCGTCATCGGCATGGTCGATCGTGCCGAGGACCTGTTGAGCCGCGCCGAGGGCCTCCTCGACAGGGCCGAGCTCGCCGCCGAGCGCGCCGACGCCGTGGCCGAGGCAGCCGACCGCACCCGCGTACGCACCGACAAGGTCGTCGCCCGTGCAGAGAAGCTGGTCGGCCGCACCGAGGCGCTGATGGTGCCCGTCGAGAGCCTGGGGCCCAAGGCGCTCCCGCTCGTCGACGAGCTGGTCTCGAGCGTCTCGCCCGAGGAGATCAGGGCGATGAAGGACCTGGTCGACCGACTGCCCTCGCTCGTCGACCAGCTCGACACCGTGGGCCCCGACGTCCACAACATCCTCGACGCCGTGACCGACCTGTCCCATGCCCTGCAGGGCCTGCCGGGCATGGGCGCGATCAAGCGCCGCGGCGAGCGCAAGGACGCCGAGGAAGATGCCCAGGAGGGCCCGGAGAACCAGTCGCTCTCCGGAGGTCCCGCGGGGGAGTGAGGGCGACCGCCTGATCCGGCGGCGGGCGGGAAAGCAACGGGGCGCCGCCGGCGTACATGTCCTGGGAGAAGACATCGGTCCCGGATCGGAGGATCCGGGACCGATGTGTGAAGGATTGTGCGGAGATCGGGCTTCGGGTGGGGGTTACAGCAGGACCGCTCCGAAGGCATAACCGAGCAGCACGGCGATCCCGATGATCAGGATGCCCGGGACGATGAAGGAGTGGTTGAACACCGCCTTGCCGATGCGGGTCGACCCCGTGTCGTCCATCTCGACCGCCGCGAGCAGCGTCGGGTAGGTCGGGAGGACGAACAGCGCTGACACGGCCGCGAACGAGGCCAGGATGCCGACGTTGCTCACACCCAGCGTCACGGCGACCGGCATGAGGGCCTTGGCCGTGGCTGCCTGCGAGTACAGCAGCGTCGCAGCGAAGAAGATCACGACCGCCAGCAGCCACGAGTTGCTCTTCAGCGCGTCACCGGCGACCCGCATGATCGTCGCCATGTGGGTGTTGACGAAGGTCGTCCCCAGCCAGGCCACGCCCAGCACGCAGACGGCGGCGGACATGCCGCCCTTGAACGTCGGCGCGCTGAGGATCTCGGGCGGGTTCACCTTGCAGAGCAGCACGATGAGCGTCGCCGTCGCCAGCATGAACGCGATGATGGCAGCATCGCGCGGCATGGGCGGGTTCTTGATGAGCTTCAGCTTGTCGGAGATGGCCGTGGCGTACGCCATGACCGCGACCAGGCCGAGGCAGAACAGGCCCACCGACAACTTGGCGCCCTTGGGGGCGACGTACTCCTTGCGGTCGGCCACGTGGACCAGGCCGGCAGCCTTGCGCTCCTCGTAGACCTTGTCGCCCGAGAGCTTGTCGTCGCCGCGGAGCTTGCCCCACAGCATGACGAGCGCCGCGCCGATCATGCACGCCGGGAACGTCGACAGGAACGTCACCAGCAGGATCATCAGGTAGTCGACGGCCGGCTGGTCCCCGTGGGGCTTCGACAGCAGCGACGACATGTAGACCACGGCCGCCGAGATCGGCGACGCCGTGATGGCGATCTGGGAGGCGACCACCGCCACGGCCAGTGGCCGCGAAGGTTTCATGTCGTTCTCCTTCGCGACCTCCGTGATGACCGGCATGGTCGAGAACGCGGTGTGGCCGGTGCCGGCCATCCACGTCATCAGGTAGGTGATGGCCGGGGCCAGAAACATCAGACCCTTCGGGTTCTTGCGCAGGATCACGTCTGCCAGGTGCACGAGATAGTCAAGGCCTCCCGCCACCTGCATGGCCGCGATCGCCGCGATCACCGCCATGATGATCGTGATGACGTCGACGGGGATGTCGAGCTTCAGGCTCGGGCTGGCCGGGTTCGACTTGTCGATCCAGAACGTCTGGACCTTCGCGCCGAGGAGACCGAGGACGAGCACACCGATGCCCCCGGCATAGCCGACGCCGATGCCGCCGATGCGGGCGCCGATGTAGATGGCGGCGAGCACCACCAGCAGGTGGATCCAGATCATCATGATGTCACCGTGCTGCCTGCGGGTCGGGCTGCTGGGTGGTGGCCGTGACGTCCTTGGGGTGCATCAGGTTCTCCACGGAGAAGATCTCGTCGAGCTGCTCGGCCGACATGAGGCCCTTCTCGAGGACGACCTCGCGGACGGACTTGCCCGTCGCCGCGCACTCCTTGCCGACCAGGTCACCGTTGTGATGGCCGATGATGTCGTTGAGGTAGGTGACGATGCCGATCGAGTTGAGCACGTAGTCGCGGCAGCGCTCCTCGTTGGCCGTGATGCCGGTGATGCAGCGCGTGCGGAGGTTGTCGCAGGCGTTGGTCAGCAGCGAGACCGACTCGAACATGGCCTGGCCGATGACGGGCTCCATCACGTTCAGCTGGAGCTGGCCGGCCTCGGCCGCCCAGGTGACGGTGACGTCGTTGCCCATGACCTTGAAGCAGACCTGGTTGACGACCTCCGGGATGACCGGGTTGACCTTCGCGGGCATGATCGACGAGCCGGCCTGCAGCTCGGGCAGGTTGATCTCCTTCAGGCCGGCGCGCGGGCCGGAGCTCAGCAGGCGCAGGTCGTTGCAGATCTTCGAGATCTTCATGGCGAAGCGCTTCAGCGCTGCGTGGACGAGCACGTACGCGCCGCAGTCGCTCGTGGCCTCGATCAGGTTGGGGGAGGGTACGCACTCGTAGCCGGTGACCTCAGACAGCTTCTTGACGGCCAGCTCGGCGTACCCCTTGGGGGTGTTCACGCCGGTGCCGATGGCCGTGGCGCCGAGGTTGACCTCGAGGAGGAGCTTCGAGAACTCCTTGATCTTGTCGATCTCCTCGCGCAGGGTGGCGGCCCAGCCGCCGAACTCCTGGCCCAGCGTCATCGGGACGGCGTCCTGGAGCTGGGTGCGGCCCATCTTCAGGACGTTCTCGAACTCGTTGGCCTTGTCGTCGATCGAGTCGACGAGCTTCTCCAGTGCGACGACGAGGTTCTGCAGGTGGGCGTACAGGCCGATGCGGAAGCCCGACGGGTAGGCGTCGTTGGTCGACTGCGACCGGTTGACGTGGTCGTTGGGGTTGATGACGTCGTACTCGCCCTTCTCCTTGCCGATGTGCTCGAGGGCAAGGTTGGCGATCACCTCGTTGGTGTTCATGTTGACCGAGGTGCCGGCGCCGCCCTGGAAGACGTCCACGGGGAACTGGTCCATGCAGCGGCCTGCCTCTAGGACCTGGTCGCAGGCCCGGACGATGGCGTCCTTGATGTCGGTGGGAAGAGCGCCCAGCTCCTCGTTCGCGAGTGCTGTCGCCTTCTTCACCTGCACCATGCCCCGGATGAAGTCGGGGACGTCGTTGATGGTGCGATCGGAGATGGTGAAGTTCTCCATGGCCCTTAGCGTGTGGACGCCGTAGTAGGCGTCTGCCGGGACTTCGCGTGTGCCGAGGAGGTCTTCCTCAGTCCTGAACGCAGTCATGCTGTGCTCTCCCTTGGGTTCAGATTGTTGAACAAGCTGGATACTACGCCGTGTAGGAGAGTGGTGGTGACGCGGGGGCGGAGAACCTGTGGTCAACCGGCGAAATGTCGGGATTTCTCAGTCGGCGGAGCCGGAACTGTGGGTGATGTCATCGGCGCCCTCCCCCCGGTCGGGGGTTGCCTCCGTACGCGCATCGAGCCTCGCGAGGTCGTCGGGATCGGCGAGATGGCGGAACGACTCGAGGTTGGCCGTCGACTCACCGCGCGAGACCCGCCACTTCCACTCCTTCTTGATCGACTCGGAGAAACCCAGCTCGAGGATCGTGTTGAAGGACTCGTCGGACGTCTCGGCCACCGACCCCAGCACGCGGTCGACCTCGGCGGCGGTCACCGATTCGAGCGACATCCGCCCGAACAGATAGATGTCGCCCACGCGGTCGACGACGAAGGCCACGCCGTGGGTACGCAGGTTGCGCTCCAGCAGCCACCGATAGACCGCGCCATGGTTCTCGTCGGGGTTGCGCGCCACGAACGCGCGTACCTCCACCGAGTGGTTGCCGACGACCAGCGCGCAGTCGGTGCGCAGCTTGCGTACGCCGGGCAGGACCGCCGAGAACGTGCCCGGCTGCGTCTCCTCCCACTCGATGCCGAGGTCGGCGAGGCACCCGCGGATGACCGCGAGCGCGCGGTCGCGCACGGTCGATGTGGGTTGGCTCATGAGCCCTCCCGGTGGACCTTGTGGTTGGCCGCCTGCGCGCGGGGGCGTACGACCAGACGGTCGATGTTGACGTGGGCCGGGCGCGTGGCCATCCAGGTGATGCAGTCGGCGATGTCGTCGGCCACCAGCGGCTCGGCCACCCCTGCGTACACCTTGGCGGCCTTGTCGGCGTCGCCGCGGAACCGGACCACGGAGAACTCGTCGGTGTGGACCATGCCCGGGGAGATCTCGGCGATGCGTACGGGCCGGTCGACGATCTCGAGCCGCAGCGCGCCGACCATCGAACGCTCCGCCGACTTCGCGCCGCAGTAGCCACCGCCACCCTCGTAGGGGGCCTCGGCCGCCGTCGAGGTCACGAACACGGCGATGCCCTCGGCGCGCTCCAGCGCGGGCAGGAGTGCCTTGGTCACCCGGGCGGTGCCGACGACGTTGAGGAGCAGCATGTGCTCCCAGTCGGCCAGGTCGGTCTCGAGCAGCGGCTCTTGGCCGATCGCCCCGCCGGCGTTGTTGACCAGCACGTCGACCTTCTCGCCGACCGCCGCGGCCAGCGCGTCGACCGAGGCCTGGTCGGTGATGTCGCATTCCACCGCGCGCCCGCCGATCTCGGCGGCGAGCGCCTCGATGCGGTCGGTGCGCCGGGCCGCGCACACCACCGTGAACCCTGCGGCCGCGAGATGGCGGGCCGTGGCCTCACCGATCCCGCTGCTGGCTCCCGTGACGACTGCGATCTGGTTGTCTGCCATAGGGCGATTGTGCCAGCACCCCCGTGGGTGGGCGCAGGGGTGCGCGCAATAGAGTCGACCCATGAGCGAGAACGCAAAGCTGATCCTGCTGCGCCACGGCGAGTCCGAGTGGAACCAGAAGAACCTGTTCACAGGCTGGGTGGACGTAGACATCAACGACAAGGGCGTCGGCGAGGCCAAGAAGGCCGCCGAGCTGCTGTCGTCGGAGGGCCTGCTGCCCGACGTGCTCCACACGTCGCTTCTGCGCCGCGCCATCCACACGGCGTACCTCGCCCTCGACGGCTGCGACCGCCACTGGATCCCTGTCAAGCGCTCGTGGCGCCTCAACGAGCGCCACTATGGCGCGCTGCAGGGCCTCAACAAGGCCGACACCCTCGCCAAGTACGGCGAGGAGCAGTTCATGCAGTGGCGTCGTTCCTACGACACGCCGCCGCCCGTGCTGGAGAAGGACGCCGAGTTCTCCCAGTTCAACGACCCGCGCTACGCCGACGTCCCTGAGGCCGACCGTCCCCAGACCGAGTGCCTCAAGGACGTCGTGGCGCGCATGCTGCCCTACTGGGAGTCTGACATCGTCCCCGACCTCAAGGCCGGTAAGACCGTCCTGGTGACCGCGCACGGCAACTCGCTGCGCGCGCTCGTCAAGCACCTCGACGGCATCTCCGACGCCGACATCGCGGGCCTCAACATCCCGACGGGCATCCCGTTGTACTACGAGCTGGACGCCGACATGAAGCCCCTCGAGAAGGGCGGACGCTACCTCGACCCCGAGGCGGCGAAGGCGTCCATCGAGGCCGTCAAGAACCAGGGGAAGAAGTGACGCCCTGACCTCTGCGCCTGGCACGGCCCGCCCCTCGGGGCGGGCCGTCCTGCATGTCCGGGCGATGCTCCGGGTGCCGCGTGCTCGATCGTCCCCTGGCGGGTCGAACCCGGCGTCCATGGGGCCGCGCGTGGTCGGGAACGGACAATCGGGCACGCAGCCGCGTCCTCGCCATGGCGCGTCCATGCCGAAGACGGGACGAACAAGCCCCTCCCGTCCGGGGACGAGAGGGGCGTGCTCTGGTGTGGGAGGCGTCGGGGGAGGCTCAGGCCTCGGTCCACGTCTGGTCGGCGGCGGTCTCGCCGGTGACCACGTAGATCAGACGGCGGCCCATCGACACGGCGTGGTCGGCGATGCGCTCGTAGTAGCGGCCAAGCAGGGCCACGTCGACCGCTGCCTCGACACCGTGGTCCCAGTCGTCGCCGAGGAGGATGCGGAACTGGCTGCGGCGCAGCTCGTCCATCTCCTCGTCGTGCACCGACAGCTTGCGGGCGACCTCGACGTCACGGGACTTCAGCGTCTCGCCGGCCTGGGTGACCATGTGCTCGGCGACCTCGGCCATGCGGGCGAAGCTGGGCTCGAGACCTGCGGGAACAGCGCGCTCGGGGAAGCGCATGCGGGCGATCTTGGCGACGTGGGCCGACAGGTCGCCCATGCGAGCCATTTCGGCGACCATGCGCAGTGCGGCGACCACGGTGCGCAGCTCGCCGGCGACGGGCGCCTGACGGGCCAGCAGCGAGTAGCATCGGTGCTCGATGTCGTTGTGTGCCTCGTCGATCTTGGCATCGTTCGAGATGACCTGCTCGGCGAGCTGCAGGTCGGCGTTGAGCAGTGACTTCGTCGCGGTGCTCACGGCCACCGACACGAGCTGGGACATCTCCACGAGGTCGTCGACGACGGAATCGAGCTCTTCACGGTAAGAATCGCGCATGGGTCGGGTGCCTCCTTTAGCGGTTCTGCGCCCGGACCGGCACGCAGGGAACAGTCAACGTACGCAACGGACGCGCGTACGGCCCCTCATTCAAGTTAACGACAAGTGAACAACGTACCAATTGCGGTCCTCCTGCGCCCCGCCGGGGGGTCTTCCGGGACGATCGCCGGGTGCCGTACGCCTAGGATGCGAGACGTGCTCATCTACGTCGTCGCGGCCCTCGCGCTGGTGATCGGCGTCGGCCTCGGCGTGCTGCTGGGCGTCCGACGCGGGACCTCCGCGGCCGCCGAGGCGACCTCCGAGCCGGTTGAGCTGGCGGCCACGCCCGAGCCGACGGTGCCGCCGGGTGTGTCCGACGTGATCAAGGTCCTGCGCTCGTCCGCGGTCGTCGTCGGCCCCCACGACCAGGTCCTCCAGTCGACGTCCCAGGCGCGCACGTTCGGCATCGTCCGTGGCACGCGGATCGCGGTCCCGGCGCTCCTGGAGCTCGTACGCGAGGTGCGTGCCCATGACGAGATCCGCTCCACCGAGCTCCAGCTGCGCCGCGGCTCAGGCAACCCGACGCTGTTCCTGTCGGCGCGCGTCGCCCCGCTCGACGACCTCGTCCTGATCCTCGCCGAGGACCGCACCGCCGCCCGACGCGTCGAGGAGACCCGCCGCGACTTCGTCGCCAACGTCTCCCACGAGCTCAAGACGCCCATCGGTGCGATCTCGCTGCTCAGCGAGGCCGTGGGCGCCGCCGCCGACGACCCAGACGCGGTCCGCAACTTCGCCAGCCGCATGCATAAGGAGTCCGAGCGGCTCGGCGCGCTCGTCGGCCAGATCATCGACCTGTCGCGCCTGCAGAGCGACGACCCGCTCCTCGCGGCCGAGGAGGTGGAGGTCGACGACGTCATCGCGCTGGCCGTCGACCGGTCCCGCGAGGCCGCAGCCAGCAAGTCGATCAACCTCACCGTCGCCGGCGAGCGCGGGTGCCGCGTGATGGGCGACCAGGAACAGCTCATCACGGCCGTGGGGAACCTCGTCGAGAACGCCATCATCTACTCCGACGACCGCGCGCGCGTCGCCGTCGCCGCACGCCGGGTCGTCGAGGACGACGACTATGTCGAGGTCTCTGTCTCCGACTCCGGCATCGGCATCTCGGCCGACGACATGCCACGCATCTTCGAACGCTTCTATCGCGTCGACTACGCCCGCAGCCGCGCCAACGGCGGCACCGGGCTCGGCCTGTCGATCGTGAAGCACATCGCCGCCGCCCACGGCGGCACCGTGAACGTGTGGTCCCAGCCCGGTCAGGGGTCGACGTTCACCATCCGGATCCCCGAGCACGCGAAGGACGAGGCGGGGGAGACGTTCCCCCCAATAGTTGAGGAGTTTGAGCAATGACCCGAGTGCTGGTCGTCGAGGACGAGGCCTCCTACCGAGAGACCCTCGCGTACATGCTCCGCAAGGAGGGATTCGAGGTCGTCGAGGCCGCCGACGGCACCGAGGGCCTGGCCGAGTATGACCGTGCTGGCGCCGATATCGTCCTGCTCGACCTGATGATGCCTGGCCTGCCAGGCACGGAGGTCTGCCGCCAGCTGCGCGCCCGCGGCAGCGTCCCGGTGATCATGGTCACCGCGCGCGACTCCGAGGTCGACAAGGTGGTCGGCCTCGAGCTCGGCGCCGACGACTACGTCACCAAGCCCTTCTCCCACCGCGAGCTCGTGGCGCGCATCCGCGCGGTGCTGCGCCGCGGCCAGGACGTCGAGCTCGTCCCCGACGTCGTCGAGAGCGCAGGCGTACGCATGGACGTCGAGCGCCACACCGTCTCGGTCGACGGCGAGAGCGTGAAGCTCGCCCTGAAGGAGTTCGAGCTGCTGGAGATGCTGCTGCGCAATGCCGGGCGCGTGATGACCCGCGGCCAGCTCATCGACCGCATCTGGGGCGCCGACTACGTGGGTGACACGAAGACCCTCGACGTCCACATCAAGCGCCTGCGCTCCAAGATCGAGCCCGACCCGGCCAACCCGCGCTACCTGATCACGGTCCGCGGCCTCGGCTACAAGTTCGAGGGCTGACCCGGCGTGCGGCGTGCGCCCTGCATCAACGCATCGTGGACGCTAGTCTGAGCCACGTGACCGACGACATCACCGTTTTCTCCGGATCTGCTGCCCCTGAATTCGCCAAGGAGATGTGCGACATCCTCGGTGTCGAGCTATCCCCGGCCGACATCACGCGCTTCTCCAACGACTGCCTCCAGGTCCAGCTGCAGGCCAACTGCCGCCGCAAGGACGTCTACATCGTCCAGCCGCTCGTGCCGCCGGTGCAGGAGAACCTCGTCGAGCTGATGCTCATGCTCGATGCGGCGCGTGGGGCCTCGGCCAGCCATATCACGGCGGTCATCCCGCACTACTCGTACGCGCGCTCGGACAAGAAGGACGCCTCGCGCATCTCGATCGGCGGCCGCCTCGTCGCCGATCTGCTCCAGACCGCCGGCGCCACGCGCGTCATCACCATGGCGCTGCACTCGGAGCAGGTCCACGGATTCTTCGGTATCCCCGTCGACCACCTGACGGCGGTCCACGAGCTCGCTGACCACTACCGCCAGAAGGACCTGTCGAACACGGTCGTCGTCTCGCCCGACTTCGGCTACGCCAAGGTCGCCTCCCAGTTCGCCCGCCTGCTCGACCGACCCGTCGCCGCCGGCTCGAAGCGCCGCATGGCCGACGACAAGGTCGTCATCGACCGCATCGTCGGTGACGTCGAGGGCAAGGACGTCATCATCATCGACGACGAGGTCGCGACCGCCGGCTCGATGATCGAGCTGATTGACCGCCTCCGCGAGGAGAACGTCAAGAAGATCTCGATCGCCTGCACTCACGGCCTGTTCACCGGCAAGGCCGTGGAGCGGCTCAACGCCCAGGGCGACGTGTCCGAGATCGTCACCACCAACACAGTGCCGCTGACCGAGGACCGGACGCCCGCCAAGCTCGAGACGCGTTCGGTGGCGCCGCTGTTCGCTGAGGCCGTACGCCGCCACAACTCCGGCGAGTCGGTGTCGTCGCTGTTCGACCAGAACAGCCGTTCCTGAGCCGTCGACGCACGCGAAGGGCCGCCCGGTTCTCCGGGCGGCCCTTCGTCGTGTCGTGGCTGGATGTGGCCCGCGTCAGCTCGGCGTGGCGGTCGGCGTCGCGGCGCCTGCGCCCGGCTTCGGCGAGGCGGTCTTGTAGTCGGCCTTCTTGCCGTCGACGACGGGCACGCGCAGGGAGACGGCGCCGGCCTTCTCGAACATCAGCGTGACCTCGGCGGTCTGGCCGGGGGCCAGGTCGGACGCGGCCAGCTCGATGGCCGGCTGGTCGAGGAGGTTCACGGCCTCGTTGGCGTTGACCTTGATGTCGGCCGTGGCCGCCGGGAACGTCGAGCCGTTGTCGCCCTTGAAGGTGATGACGCGACCGGTGGCGCCCTTGAGGGTGTCGGCCTCGGGGGAGATCACCGAGCCGATGAGCGTGGCCTTGCCCGACTCCTTGGCCAGGAGCATCACGTTGCGCAGCTTCAGCGGCACGGTGCCCTGGACGCGGGCATCGATCTGTGCGCCCTCGGCGGGCGTGTAGGGCTGCAGCGTCTGAGGGGTTCCGCAGGCGCTCAGGCCAGCCGCCAGGCCGAGGGAAAGGGCAGCGGCGGCAACAGCACGGACAGGCTTGGACGTGAGCACGGTTCGTAGTCTCCTCGGGCGTACGGATAGTCACGTGCAGCCTAGCGACTTCTGCGCGACGGCGCCTGTCAGAGGCCGGTCGTGCCCCGTCGCGACCGAGCAACTGCCACCTGCCGTCGAGGACCGTTGACGGGCGTGGAGGGCACGTCGAGCGACGGATGTCAAGGGGGTCCGGAGAGGCCAACTGTGGGCTGACAAGCAGGGACGCCCCGGGGTGATCCTGAGGGCGTGCTAAACTGGTGTGCGGGAAAGGGGTTACAACTTATGACCTTCACAGTCGGCGAAACGGTGGTCTATCCCAATCATGGGGCGGCCGTCATCGAAGATATCGAGACTCGAAAGATCAAGGGTGAGGACCGGCTCTACCTGGTTCTCCGCATCGTCGGACAGAACGACCTCGTCGTCCGGGTCCCTGCCTGCAACCTCGACCTCGTGGGTGTCCGCGACGTCGTGGATGCCGACGGGCTCGAGAAGGTGTTCTCGGTCCTGCGCGCTCCCCACACCGAGGAGCCCACGAACTGGTCCCGCCGCTACAAGGCGAACCTCGAGAAGCTCCACTCCGGCAACGTCATGAAGGTGTCCGAGGTCGTCCGCGACCTGTGGCGCCGTGAGAAGGACCGCGGCCTGTCCGCCGGCGAGAAGCGCATGCTCGCCAAGGCCCGCGAGATCCTCGTCTCCGAGCTCGCGCTCGCCGAGAAGGTCGAGAAGTCGCTGGCCGAGACCCGGCTTGACGAGGTCCTCGCCTCCTGACAGGTTTCCGCCCGTGAACACCGACACACCACCGGTCGTCGCCCTCGTGGCGGCGGCCGGTTCTGGTTCCCGGCTCGGGGCAGCCGTCCCCAAGGCCCTCGTCGAGCTCGCCGGGGTCCCGCTGGTCCGGCGATCGGTCGACCAGCTCGCCGACGCGGGTGTGCAGCGCGTCGTCGTGACCATCCCCCAGGGTCTCGACGCCGAGTTCACCGCGGCCCTCGACGGCACCGCCGCCGAGGTCACGCTGGTCGTGGGCGGGGCCGAGCGGCAGGAGAGCGTACGCCGGGGCCTGGCGGCCTGCGCGGGCGCCCGGATCGTCCTGGTCCATGACGCGGCCCGGCCGCTGGTGCCGGTCGCCGTCGTACGCGCGGTGATCGACGCCGTCGCCGACGGACACGTGGCGGTCGTCCCGGCCATGCCCGTCGTCGACTCCGTACGCCGCGTGGATGGGGAGGGTTCGAGCGTCGTCGACAGGACTGGGCTCTTCGGCGTGCAGACGCCGCAGGGCTTCGACCTGGCCTCGCTGGCGGAGGCCCATCGTGTGTGCGCCGAGCGCGGGCTGGTGGTGACCGACGACGCCGCCGCCTGCGAGGCGCTGGGCCACCGCGTCCACCTCGTGCCCGGCTCGCGTCACGCGATGAAGGTCACCGAGCCGTTCGATCTGGTCGTCGCCGAGGCGCTCGTCGCGGGTTGATCCGCCCCGGCGCATCCGCCGAACGTCACCGCACCTGGTTGCTGGGCGCGGTCCACGTGTTGCACCGGCCGACGCTGCTGCCCTTGAGGCCCTGCCCGGTCCACGCGCGGCGTGCCGCGGCCGTGCCGTGCTCCCACTCGTTCTCGGGGATCTTGTTGACGTCGTCGGCCAGGGCGGCGAGGCTGTCAACCAGCGTCTGGGCGTCCTCGTCGCTGTAGCCGCGCGACACCGAGACCGACCTGGCGTACATGCCGGCGAAGCAGTCGGCCTGCAGCTCGGAGCGACGCTTGAGTTCGTTGCGCTCCGACAGGTTCGACTCATTGTTGTAGTACTGCGTCATCGCCCCCCAGATCGCGATGCGACCCTGCACGTGGTGGGCGTACTCGTGGGCCATCAAGATCTCGAGCGCGCCGCGCCGGTTGAACAGCTGCAGACGGGCCATCTCACGTGACAGGTATAACTGCTGGTTGGCAGCGCAGTAGAAGGCGTTGGCGTAGGTGAACTCGCCGCACGGCGTGGCGATCCGGCGGCCGTAGATCGTCACGGTCGGCCGGTAGGCCTTGTAGGTGCCGGTCTCGGCGAGAGCGGGGGCCCATACGCGCATCGAGCAGGCCATCTGGTTCTCGAAGTACCGCTTCAGTTCGGCGTCGCTGGCCCCGTACGGGGTGATCTCGCCCAGGTCGCACCGGACGGGCTCGGCGAGCGAGACGGAGTACAGCGCGTTCCTCTGCAGCACCGCCCGCGCCTCGGACTCCGACACCATCGGGATCTGCGGGGGTGCCTCGTTGGCCGCGGGCACCTTGTAGCCCTCGTTCTTGTAGGCCACGTTCTTCGACGGCGGCGGGGTGGGCGCCGGCGTGGTGCGGGTCGGCGTGGTGCGGGTCGGCGTGGGGGAGTAGGTGTTGGTGGGCGTCGGCCTCGGTGACGGCGAGCGGGTCGGGCGCGACGCGGACGAGGTCGGCGTACGCGGGGACGAGGTCGTCGCCGTCGTGCCGGCGAAGGTCTCGTCCAAGGCGGAGACGACGATGCCGAGCACGAACAGGCCCGCGACGATCACGATGGCGCCGACGAGGGCCACCACGCCGCACCCGGCTGCACAACCGTTGCCGCGGGAACGCGGCGCCTGCCGCCACGCGCCGTAGTCGCCCGGATGGGGCGCCCGTTGGGCCCACTGCTGCTGGGGCCAGCGCTGCGGCCCCCACTGTGGCGCCTGCCAGCCACCCCCGTACTGACTCACGCGGACACCATAGGCAGTGTCGGGGTCGGCGCAGGGGTCAGCGCACCTGTTCCTTCGGCACGATCCACGTGTTGCACTTGCCGACCTCGTCGGTGCTCATGCCCAGCTGGCCCCAGTAGCGCCGGGAGGCCGCCGAGCCGTGGTTGCCCTTGCCGGCGGGGGCGCCGAGGCTGTCGTCGCCGATGGCGTGCAGCGCGTCGAAGAACGTCTGGATGTCGGCGTCGGTGTAACCGCGCGACTGGCGTACGGCGCGCACGTACATGCCCGACAGGCAGTCGGCTTGGACCTCCGAGCGGCGCGACATCCACAGCGCCTCCTCGGTGGACGGGTTCTCCGACTCCATGATCCGGACGCGGGAGCCGACGACGCCGATGCGGCCCTGGATGAGGTGGCCGAACTCGTGGGCCATGACCAGCTCGACGCCACGGGGGCGCTGCAGCGGCTTCAGCTCGTCGGTGCGGGCCATGTCGCGCGAATAGTAGAGCTGCTGGTTGGCGGCGCAGAACACGGCGTTCACGCCCTTGATCTGGCCGCACGGCGACGAGACCGAGTCGCCGTAGACCGTCACGGTGGGGCGGTGGATCGTGTATTTCTTCGTCTGCGACAGCGCCGGGTCCCACACGCGCATCAGGCACGCCATCTGCTGGTCGAAGTAGGCCTTGATCTGGGCGTCAGACGCCGTGCGCGCGTCGATCTCGGGCATCTCGCAGCGCACCGGCGAGGCGACCTTCACGTTGTAGGCCGCATTCTTCTCGAGCGTCTGCTTGGCCTCGGCGCTCGTCGCCGGGATGTCGACCATGCCGGCCGACGGGTCTGCGGGGGGCACGCGGTAGTCGTCGTTCTTGTAGCTCGGCTGCGACAGCGCCGAGATGAGCGCGAGCGCTGCGAACGCGGCGAGCACCACACCGAGCGTGATCAGGATCGCCTTGGCCGGGCCGCCCCTCCTCGCCGTGGGGTACGCCGGCTGGCCGGGGGCGTACGCCGACCCCTGCGGGGAGTACGCGCCCGGGTGCTGCCCGGCGTACGGCTGCTGGGGGGCTGGCCCGGGCCGGTGCCAGCCCTGCTGGGGCGCGCCCCACTGCTGCTGGCCGTACTGCTGGCCGAAGTTGCCCTGACCGAAGCCGGGCTGCTGGCCGCCCCACCCGGGCTGCTGGCCGCCCCAACCAGGCTGCTGGCCCCCCGCACCGGGTGCGGGCCACTGGTTCCCCCAATTCTGCGTCACGAGGGTCACCCTATGTGACCGGGGACCACGAGGAAGGGTCAGCGCACGGGGACGACCAGCGCGGTGGCGATCGCCGCCAGCCCCTCCCCACGGCCGGTCAGACCCAGCCCGTCGGTGGTCGTCGCCGCCACGGAGACCGGGGCGCCGAGGGCCTCGGCCATCACGCGCTCGCACTCGGCGCGGCGGGGGCCGACGCGGGGACGGTTGCCGACGACCTGCACGGCGACGTTGCCGATGTCGAACCCGGCCTCGCGTACGCGGCGCGCGGTCTCGACGAGGAACTCGGTGCCGGAGGCGCCCGTCCAGCGCGGGTCGGACGTGCCGTAGTTGGAGCCGAGGTCCCCGATGCCGGCGGCGGACAGGAGCGCGTCGCAGGCCGCGTGACAGGCGACGTCACCGTCGGAGTGCCCCTCGGGGCCCTGCGGCTCACCCTCGAAGTGGACGCCGGCGACCATCATGGGGCGGCCGTCGACCAGACGGTGGACATCGGTCCCGAGGCCGGTGCGGGGGAGGGGGAGGGGGACGGGCTGCTGGCTGCTCACGACCACACCCTAGGCAGTGGCGGCGCGGGGCGGCGAAGTGGTCGCCGACTATGGTTCACTGACCGCGGAATTCGACGTCCAGACTCGCCGGGCATCGGCACAACGAGGGGGAATGGTGGGCAAGCTCAGGATCGGCGCCGTGCTGATGGTGATGGCCGTGTGGTTCGGCATCACCGCACCGGCCGCCCACGCGGAGGGCAAGGTCGAGAACCACGCCTCCACCATCACCATCGAGCGTGACGGCGCGTTGAAGGTCCAGACCACGATCACGCTCGGCCAGGCCGCCCCGGCGACGCTGGTGCAGAAGATCGCCACCCGCGAGGCGGCGATGGACCAGACCGAATATGTCTTCGACGTGTCGGACACCAAGGTCGCCGCCGACGGCCGGGCCGGTGAGGTCAAGACCGACAAGGACACCATCACGTTCTCGGTCCCGACCAGCGGTGCCAAGGAGGTCGTGATCTCCTACACCGTGAGGGGAGCCGCCCACCCCACGCCCGGAGACACGTCCACGGTCCGGTGGGAGGTCCTGCAGGGCCTCAACGCTCAGGCAGACAACGTGACCGCAGACATCCTGGTCCCCGGCCAGTTCAGCGACTTCAAGTGCGTGGCCGGGCCTCCCGCGACCGAGCAGTCGTGCGCGAGCTCCGAGGGCACGCCGCACTCCGGGGCGAACCCGAAGTTCTCCGACGGTCCCCGCGGCGAGGGTGAGGTCGTGGGCCTGCGCATGGCCTTCCCGTCCACGGTCCTCCCGCCCAACCAGGTGGTCGAGGAGCTGTGGACAGTGGGCCGTGCGTTCTCGTCGGCCCCGCTGCCGCTGGGCCTGTCCCTCGGCCTGCTGGCGCTCGGCGGCCTGGGGCTGTGGCTGTTGCACCGGCGCGCGGGCCGCGATGCTCACCCCGAGGGCGACCCGACCCCCATCGCGAGGTTCGAGCGCACCGACGGTGTCTCGGTCTTCAAGGTCGGCGACTCGGTCCTCCCTGGTCAGATCGGAACCGTGGCCGACGAGCGGGTCGACCCCATCGACGTGACAGCCACCATTGTCGACCTGGCCGTACGCCGCCACCTCCGCATCGCCGAGATGCCGCGGCGCAGCGAGTTCGCGCCGACCGACTGGACGTTCGAGCCGGGCGACGGCGGCGACCGCGCGGCGCTGCGCCCCTTCGAGGAGGAACTGCTCGACGCGCTCGTTCCGGCCGACGGCAAGCAGGTACGCGTCTCCGAGATCGGGCCGACGATCTCGGCGCACATCCCGTCGGTGCAGGACAAGCTCTACACCGAGATGGTCGACCACGGCTGGTACGAGCGCCGTCCCGACTCGACGCGCAACGTGTGGAACCAGGGGGCGATCATCGCGCTCATCCTGGCCATCGTGCTCACCGGCCTCCTCGCGGCCTTCACCTCGTTCGGCCTCGTGGGCGTCGCGGCGATCGCCCTGGCCCTCGGGCTGGCGTTCGTCGCCCAGGAGATGCCCGCGCGCACGAGCAAGGGCGCCCGCCTGCTGGCGGGTCTGGGCGAGCTGCGCCAGCAGCTCATGACGCACCCCACCGACGAGATGCCGAAGGGGCACGAATACCGCGAGCTCTCCCAGGTGCTGCCGTACGCGATCGTGCTCGGCGGTTCCGAGCGCTGGCTCGAGGCGCTCGTGGCGGCCGACGACGATGCGAACGTCCCCGACCCGACGGACCTGTACTGGTACCACGGTCCCCAGAACTGGCACCTGCGGGACCTGCCCGACTCGCTGCGCAACTTCATCACGACCGTCTCGGGCAACCTGTTCGCGCGCTGACGCACATCTGCGGCGGGATCGCTCCGGACCGATGAGCGTTTGCGTGTCAGGCCGGGTCTCCTTGGGGGAGAGCCACATCGCGGCCTTGTCCGAGGAGGCTCTCACCATCGCGAGTGGAATTTTCCGATCGCATGGGTTTGACTTGGGCGTCGGTGTGCCGTGCCCGACGCCGTGTTTGGAGAAAAGTAATGCGTGGTTCCCGGTCGATCCCCCTTCGAGACCGATGGCGCCGACGGGTCGCGTCGGTCGCTGTGATCGGCGTCGTCGTCGGGTTCGTGTCGGGGATGCCGCTCGTCGGTCCCGAGGCCGTGCGTGCACCGCAGGCGCACGCCGCCAGCACCGGGTCGTCCCCGAACGGCTACATCACGCTGACCAAGACGGCGTCGACCACCTCTTTGCCCATCGGCGGCGGGCCGGTGACCTACACCTACAGGGTCAAGAACAACCGCACCACGACGGGCCTCCCGGGCGCCATGTGGCTCAGGTCCATGTCCGACGACAAGTGCGCGAACGTGAATTACGTGTCGGGCCTGACGACCGATTTCTGGGGAGGCCAGTACATCCCTGCGGGCGGCACGGCCACCTTCACGTGTACGTCGACCCTGACCGCGACCACCACGAACATCGCAACGGCGACCTTCTCCGACTACTACTCCAACGCCACCTCGGCCACGGCGGACGTGACCGTCAACGTCGCCCAGCCGCCCATCTCCTGCGACTCACAGATCGTCGCGGCCAATAGCATCTACCGCGTGGACCCGACGACGGGCGTCTCCACGCTGATGGTGAACCTAACCGACACCCCCGCCGCCGACGGTGTGACCTATTACTACAACGGCTCCCAGTCGTCGACGGGCGTCTCGGTGGAAAACTGGTTCAACGAGTCGACCGCCCTGGCCCGCTCGTCGTCCAACCCCAACCTCATCTACTTCATCCTCCGTCACAACACGACTAGATACAACTCGATGCTCGACAACAACGGCTTGTGGGTCTATGACCTGAGCACCGGCACGACCTCGCGCGTCACCCAGCCCTCGGCCGCCACCGTCACCAACCGCCTCGCCACCGATCCCGGCGGCACGGTCCACAGCTGGGCCAGCAGCGGCACGCTCTACAAGCTGGTCGGCACCACGTGGACGACGGTGTCGACCTTCAACCGGGTGACTGCGCCGACCGGTCTCACTGTCCCCTCGGGAGCGTCGAACCCCTCCAGCCTCGCTTCCGGCGACATCGTGTTCGACGGGCTGGGCAACCTGTGGCTCATCGGTTCGAACAGCGCGACCGGTGAGGCCTACCTCTACACGATCTCCGCCGCGGCCCTAGCCGCGGGCACTACCGCGCTCAACTACGTCGGCTCGATGGGGTCGGGCACGTTCAACGGCCTGGCCTTCGACACGACCGGAAAGTTGTACGCCACCGCCTCGGCCGGCGGCTCCTCCCAGATGTACCTCGTCAACAAGGAGGACGGCTCCACGACGCCCATCGCCGGCGTCAACAGCACTTACGGGCAGGCCAGCGACCTCGGCTCCTGCGCGCTGCCCAAGCCCGAGCTCCAGGTGACGAAGACCGCCCCCACCTCGACGGTCGCCGCCAACGGCAACATCACCTACACGGTCACGATCAAGAACGTCGGCAGCCTCACGGCGACCGGTGTCACCTTCACCGACACCAACACCACCGGCGGCACCTACCAGTCGTCGACGCTGAACGGCAACGCCGTCGGCACCGCGGGCACCAACTACTGGGCCACCGCGAAGCCCGTCAGCGACCCGTCCTCCACCCTCCCGGGTCAGATCGCGCCCGGACAGACTGCCACCATCACCATCACGGTCAAGGCGGCCAGCACCGCCGGCACGAACGTCTGCAACCAGGGCTCGACCAACTTCGTCGGTGGGGCCACCGGCGGCATCCTCACCGACGACCCCGCGACCACCGCGAGCCCGGATGCGACCTGCGTGTCGATCCCCAAGCCGGGCATCGCCGTCGCCAAGTCGGCCAGCGTGCCGACGGTCAACATCTCCGGACCGGTCACCTACACCTACACCGTGACCAACACCGGCACCGAGGACCTCAAGGCAGTCGCCCTGACCGACGACAAGTGCGCCAACCCCACCCGTCAGCCGGTGAACACGACCGCGGGCTCCGGCGACCTGAACGGTGACAACCTGCTCAACCAGAGGGAGACCTGGATCTACACCTGCACCCAGACGCTCTCCTCGACCACGACGAACACCGCGACCGTCTCCGGCACGGGCAACGCCTCCACGCTGCCCGTCTCCTCGACAGCCAACGCGACCGTCACGGTGACCAACCCCAACATCAACGTGACCAAGACCGCTGGCACGACCACCGGGCCGGACGCCAACGGCAATTACACGGTCACGTACGCGATCAACGTCACCAACTCCGGCAACGGCGCGGGCACCTACGGGCCCCTCACCGACATCCCGCAGTTCGCGCCGAACCTGACCCCGACCGGTGCCAGATGGACCGGCCAGGCCACCGGCAGCGCCACGGGCGCGGGCCCCTACACGCTGGGCGCCGGCGGCACGACGATCGCCCCGGGGGCGACCCAGACCTACAACCTGACGGTCACCTACCGCTATACGAGCACCGCAACCGTGGCGGGCTGCGCCGGGCCGGGGACGGGGTTGTTCAACTCCGTCTCGCTGCCGACCGGGCAAGAGACCGGCAGCGCCACCGACAACAGTGCCTGCACCACCCCGCCTGCGCCGCCAGCCCCGAGGCTGGGGTTGACCAAGAACGTCGTCTCCGTGAACGACGTCAACCGCAACGGTGTCACCGACGCCGGTGACACCGTCGCGTACTCGTTCACCGTGACCAGCCAGGGCAACGTCACCCTCGCCCCCGTCGTCGTGAACGACGCCAAGCTCGGCCTCACCAACTTCACCTGCGCCGCGTCGCTCGCCCGCGGCGTCACGGTCACCTGCAATGCGCCGACAGCCTACACGATCACGACCGCCGACGTGACCGCTGGCAGCGTGCAGAACACCGCCACTGCGACGGGTACGCCTCCGGGCCTCCCGCCGGTCACGTCGCCGCTGTCGTCGACGACGACACCGGTCGCCACCCCGCCGAGCCTCAACGTCACCAAGACCGTCGCGGCCGTCACCGACACGACCAACCCGACGACGGGCCGCTTCCAGGTCGCGTACTCGATCACCGTGGCCAACACCGGCCAGACGCCGACCACGTTGGGACCGCTGACCGACACCCCCGCGTTCGCGCCGAACCTGCGTGTGCACTCCGTCAGCTGGACCGGTGCGTCGACCGGTTCCTCGACCACGGCTGGTCCCTACACCCTCGCGCCCGCCGGCACCGCGATCGGCGGTGGCCAGACGTTGACCTACAACCTCGTCTTCGTCGTGCAGTACGCCGACAACAACCCGGCCGCCGCCTGCGCCGGACCGGGCACCGGGCTGTTCAACTCCGTCGCCATCCCCAACGAGGACGGCACGACCGCCGACAACTCCGTGTGTGCACCGCCGCCGGCGCCGCTGACGAACGGCGTCGACCTGGTCAAGCGCGCGGGCGCCCTCACCGATGTCAACGGTGACGGCCGCCCGTCTCAGGGCGACATCATCGACTACACGTTCACCGTCACCAACACCGGCACGTCGCAGCTGACCAACGTGACCGTCACCGACCCGAAGGTCGGCACCGTGACCTGTGCGGCGACGACGCTCGCGCCGGGAGCCCGCACCACCTGCACCGCCGCGCCCTACCGCCTCACGCAGGCCGACGTGGACGCAGCGACGGTGAACAACACCGCGACCGCCACCGGCACGCCGCCGGTCGGCACGCCTCCCACCGACACCTCGTCGACCTCGACCCCGCTCGCCCAGGGCCCGGCCATCACCCTCAACAAGATCGCCGCCGTCGACCAGGGCGCCGACGGCCGCACGACCGCGGGCGACGCCGTCGCCTACACCTTCGAGGTGACCAACACCGGCAACGTGACGCTGAACAACGTGTCGGTCAGCGACCCGATGCTCGCCGCCGCCGGCATCACCCTCACCTGCCCGAAGACGACCTTGGCGCCGCTCGAGCGGATCACCTGCACCGCGTCGGCCCCCTACACGATCACCGCGGCCGACTCGACGAACCGCGTGGTGACCAACACGGCCTCCACCACCGGCACCGCGCCGAACGGGACCACGGTCACGAACACCGACACCGAGAACGTCCCGGTCGTGGCCCCCGCCATCGACATCGTGAAGTCCGTGGCCTCGACCACCGATCTGAACGGCAACATGCGCGTCGACGCAGGCGACGTCATCAACTATCAGTTCGTGGTGACCAACACCGGCAACACCGCGCTGACCGGCGTCGCCGTCTCCGACCCACGGGTGCCGGGCCTGACCTGCCCGGCCACGCAGCTCGCCGCGGGGCAGCCCATGACCTGCACCGGTTCCTACACCGTGACCACGGCCGACGCGAACGCCGGCTCGATCACCAACACGGCCTCGGTGACGGGCAACCCGCCCACCGGCACGCCCGTGACCGACACGTCCACGGCCGTCACCGCGGCAAGCGACCCGTCGCTCGCCGTCGACAAGCAGCACGCCACGCCGACCGACATGAACGGCAACGACCGCGTCGACGCCGGTGACACCGTCGCCTACTCGTTCGTCGTCACCAACACGGGCAACACGGCGCTGACCAACGTGGGCCTCACCGACGCCAAGGTCACCGGCGCGGGTAGCACCATCACCTGCCCCACCACGACCCTCGCCGCCGGCGCCACCATGACGTGCGCCGCGACGCCCTACACCATCACCGCGGCCGACGCCGCGACGGGTGCGGTCAACAACACCGCCAACGTGGTGGGCACGCCCCCGACCGGCACGAACGTCACCGGCACCGACAGCGACACCGTGCCCGTCGAGCGCGCCAGCATCACGCTCGACAAGTCCCACGCCGCCCCGACCGACGCCAACGGCAACGGCCGCGTCGACGCGGGCGACACCATCGCCTACTCGTTCCTGGTGACGAACACCGGCAACGTGACGCTGAACGCCGTCGCCGTGTCCGACACCAAGGTCGGCACCGTGGCCTGCCCGGCGACCAGCCTGGTCGCGGGGCAGAGCGTCACCTGCACCGCTCTGTACACCATCACCGACACCGACGCCGCCGCCGGCCGCGTCGACAACACGGCCACGGCCACGGGTACGCCGCCGCGCGGGACACCGGTCACCGCATCCGACACCGACACCCAGCCCGCCGTCGCGCCCGCGTTCACGCTCGACAAGCGACGCACCGGCTGGAACGACGCCAACACCGACGGCCGCATCGACGCCGGCGACACCCTGACCTACAGCTTCGTGGTGACCAACACCGGCAACACGCCACTGACCGGCGTGGGCGTCAGCGACGCCAAGGTCGGCGCGGTCACCTGCCCGCTCACCACGCTGGCCGTGGGCGTGAGCATGACCTGCACCGCAGCCCCCTACACCGTGACCACGGCCGACCAGGCCTCCGGGAGCGTCGTCAACCCCGCGAGCGCGACCGCCCAGCCGCCGACCGGCACCGCGCTGACAGCCACCGATACAGAGACCACGCCGACGCAGACCGCGTCCATCGACTTGGTCAAGCGCCACGACACCCCCGTCGACGTCAACAACGACGGCCGCGTCGACGCCGGTGACACGATCGCCTACTACTTCGACCTGACCAACACCGGCACCACCACGCTCACCACCATCGCGATCGCCGACAACAAGGTCGGTGGCGTCACCTGCCCCGTGACGACGCTGGCCCCCGGTGCGACCACCACCTGTCAGACCACTGCTCCGTACACGATCACCGACGCGGCGTCTGCCGACAACGTGGTCAACAACACCGCCACGGTGACGGCCCAGCCGACCAGCGCCGACGGCACCAACGCCGGTACGCCGGTCCAGGACACCGACAAGAACGCCGTCGAGACGGTCACGGGCACCATCGACCTGACGAAGACCGTCGCGTCGATCACCGACGCCAACAAGAACGGTCGCAACGACGTCGGCGACGTCATCAACTACACGTTCACCGTGACCAACACCGGCACGTCGCCGCTGGCGTCCGTCGCCGTGACCGACACCAAGGTGACCGGTCTGACCTGCCCGAGGACGACGCTCGTGCCGAACGAGACGATGACGTGCACCGCGGGGTACGCCATCACGGCGGCTGATGTCACCGCCGGGTCCGTGCCGAACACCGCGACGGCCAGCGGCCAGCCGCTCGACAAGGCCGGCAACCCGGCCGGTACGCCGGTCAAGGACACCTCGTCGACCCAGACGACGACGAGCTCGGCGTCGATCACGCTCGACAAGCGCGACGTCTCGACCGACGACCTCAACCGCAACGGCCGCATCGACGTCGGCGACCGCATCCACTATCAGTTCGTGGTCACCAACACCGGCACCCTGGCGCTCAACGGCGTCGTCGTGGCCGACCCCAAGATCAACGACATGTCGTGCCCCGCCACGACGCTGGCCTCCGGCGCCACGATGACCTGCACCGGCTCGAAGCTGGTCTCCGAGACGTCCTCGTTGGGTGGCGCGGCGGTCAACACCGCCACCGCCTCCGGCCAGCCGGTCCAACCAAACGGCGCCAACGGCGGTGACCCGGTCTCGACCACCGACACCAACACCGTGCCCACCCAGGACGCACGCATGAGCCTGGTCAAGTCGATCGCCTCGGTGACCGATGTGGACGGCGACGGCCGCACGGACCTGGGAGACACGATCGTCTACCGGTTCGTCGTCACCAACACGGGCAACACCGTCCTCAACCCGATAACGATCAACGACCCGATGCTGGCCGCTGCCGGTGTCGCGATCACCTGCCCTCAGACCTCCCTCGACCCGAGGGCCTCGGTCACCTGCACCGCCGCCCCGTACACCATCACCGCAGCCGACGAGGCCGCTGGCGTGGTGAAAAACACCGCCACCGCCACAGGCAGGCCGCCGGTCGGCACCGACGTGACCGCGACGGACTCCGAGACCCAGCAGCTCGTCGACGCGAAGATCAGCCTCGACAAGAAGATCGCTTCCATCACCGATCTCAACGCCGACGGCCGCACCGACCCGGGCGACACGATCAACTACTCGTTCACCGTGTCCAACGACGGTGCCACCGAACTCCGTAACATCGTGCTCACCGACCCGATGCTGACCAACATCGTCTGTGAGTCGACGACCCTCGCGATCGGCACGCAGATGACCTGCACCGGAAGCCACGTCGTGACTGCCGAGGACACGACAGACCTGAAGGTCGACAACACCGCCAAGGTGACGGGCGACCCGTACGATGCGACCGGCAATCCGGCCGGGTTGTCGGTCACGGCCACGGACAGCGCGACCACGCCCGCCTCCAGCGCGGCGATCACGGTCGACAAGACCACCGACATGAGCCGATACCAGGACGTCAACGGCAACGGCCGCGTCGACACCGATGACCTCCTGTGGTTCCAGTTCAAGGTGACCAACACCGGCAACCTCACCGTGGGCAACGTCTCGGTCATCGACTCGAAGATCGGCGGTGCGATCACATGCCCGCAGACGACGCTCGCCCCGGGTGCGTCCACGACCTGTGTCGCGACCGCGCCCAAGACGATCACCCAGGCGTCGTCCGACGGCGGCCTGGTGGTCAACATCGCGACCGCCCACGCCCAACCGCTCAACCCCGACGGCACCCACGCCGGTGAGATCGTGAGCGCCGTCGACACGAACAACACCCCGGCCCAGTCGGCGTCCATCGGTCTGGACAAGAACGTCCGCACCGTGAACGACGTCAACAACGACGGTCGACCCGACGAGGGTGACATCGTGGACTACGACCTCACGATCACCAACACCGGCAAGATCCCGCTGAGGGGCGTCACGCTGTCCGAGCCGCACCTCCCCGCGTCGGCGATTGCCGGGTTCATCTGCACCGTTCCCGCGACCCTGACGAGCCCGACCGTGCTGACGCTCACCGACACGTTGGCGCCGGGCGCCACGGTCGCCTGCACGGTGAGCGTCACCATCACCCCCGAGATCCTCGCCGCGATCTCGACCAAGGACTACACGATCTCCAACACGGCCACGACGACTGGCCAGCCGATCAACCCCGACGGCACGAACGCCGGCATGCCGGTGAAGGCCACCGACACGGCTCTACAGCCGGTCGCGGCCCCCGCGCTGACCCTGGAGAAGGCGGCCGGTACGCCGACCGACACCAACAAGAACGAGCGTACCGATGCGGGCGACACCGTGCTCTACACCTTCGTGGTGAGGAACACTGGGAACACCTCGATGATCGACGTACAGGTGAGCGACCCGAAGATCGGGGCCGTCAACTGCCCGCAGCCCGACCTCGCCGTCGGCGCGTCGATGACCTGCACCGCAGCGCTGCCCTACGCGATCACGGCCGCGGACGTGAGTGTCAGCGCTGTCAACAACATCGCGACCACGACGGGTCGGCCCGTCTGGAACGGTGTGGCCACGAAGCCGATCAGTGCCACCGACGATGCCGATGTGCCGGTGCAGTACGCGTCGATCACGCTGGACAAGGTCGCGAACGTGACCGACACCGACAACAACGGCCGTCTGGGCCAGGGTGACGCCGCCGAGTTCGTGTTCACCGTCACCAACGCCGGCAAGCTGCCGCTCAGCAAGGTCACGATCACCGACAACGACCCCGAAGCCCGCGCCATCACGTGCACCGACCCCGCCAACGGTGCGACCGTTCCCAACGGTCAGCTCAGCCTCGCGGCCGGTGCCACGGCGACGTGCACGATGCTGCCGATCACGATCTCCGCGAAGGACGCCGCCGACGGCATCCTTCACAACGAGGCCACCGTCTCCGGCCAGCCCACCGTGGGCACCGTCGTCACCGACGAGGCCGAGGCCACCGTGCAGCTCGCCGACGCCCACATCACCCTCGACAAGGCCATCGCCTCGACCAGAGACGTCAACTCCAACGGTCGTGTCGACGCCGGCGACGTCATCAACTACACGTTCACGGTGACCAACACCGGCCTGATGAGGGTCACCGGCGTCACCATCGCCGACGACCTGGCGCCTGACGCCACCTGCACCGACACCTCGATCAACCCGGGTGGGACCACCGTCTGCACCGGCACGCACGTGATCACCCCCGCCGAGGCGGCCTCCGGCTCGGTGCCGAACATCGCCACCGCCACCGGACAGCCCGTCGACGGCACCGATACGCCGGTGGGAAATCCCGTCACTGAAAAGGACACCGCGGTCCAGCACACCGAGGTCGCCTCGATGACGCTGGAGAAGGTCGCCGGCGAGGTCATCGATGTCGACGACAACGGCACCAACGTCGGTGACCACCTGACCTACACGTTCACGATCACCAACACCGGAACCGTCCCGCTGTCCGACGCGACCATCACCGACGCCAAGCTCGGCCTGACCGCCCACCCGTGCGTCACCGGCCCGCTCGCGCCCGGCACGTCCGACTCGTGCACCTACGACTACACGCTGACCCTGGCCGACCTGAACGCCTCCAACGTCCACAACCTGGCCACCGCCAGCGCCCAGCCGCCCACCGGCACCCCGGTCACGGCCGAGGACACCTACGACAAGCCGCTCGCCGGCACGCCGGGCCTCGCCCTCGACAAGACGGCCTCCGCGGTCATCGACACCAACAACAACGGCCGCCAGGACGCCGGGGACACCGTCCTCTACTCGTTCGCGGTGACCAACACCGGTGCGGTGACCCTGTCGAACGTGACGGTCGACGACGCCAGGCTCGGCCTCACCGGCTTCGTCTGCGCCCCGACCCTCGATCCGGCCACCCGGGTCACCTGCACGGCCCCGGCGTACGTGGTCACGCAGGCGGACGTGGACGCCGGGACCATCGTCAACAGCGCGACCTCCCAGGGCACCACCCCCGGTGGTGGCACCGTCCCGTCGCAGCCCGACGAGAACACCGTGACCATCGAGCCCGCCACCGGCATCACCCTGGTGAAGTCGGCCGGCGCCCTCGTCGACACCGACGGCAACGGCGCGGACGCCGGTGACACCATCGCGTACACGTTCGCCGTGACCAACGAATCGACGGTCTCGCTGTCGAACATCGTCATCAACGACGGGAAGCTCGGCCTGAGCGACTTCTTGTGCGCGGCCGGCCCGGTCGAGCCGGGAGCCACCGTCACCTGCGCGCCGACCAAGCCCTACACGGTGACCCAGGCGGACGTCGACCTGGGCCGGGTCGACAACTCCGCCACGACGACCGGCACCACGCCGGGCGGCACGCCGGTCACGTCGACCCCGTCGACCACCACGACGCCGTTGGCCGCAGCGCCCAGGATCGACCTGGTGAAGGTCGCCGGTCCCGTCATCGACGCCAACGGGAACGGCCGCACCGATGTCGGTGACACGATCACCTACACCTTCACCCTCACCAACACGGGCAACGTGACGCTCAGCGCCGTCCGCGTCGACGACGCCAAGCTCGGCCTCAGCGGCCCCACGTGTGGCGTGAGCGTCCTTGCACCGGGGGAGAGCACGACCTGCCAGAGCCCGGCGTACGCCCTGACGCTCGCCGACCTGAATGCTGGCAACGTCCACAACGACGCATCCGGCTTCGGCACCTCGCCGCAGGGCATCATCGTCACCGACCCGGGCACGGCCGACGTCCCCGTCGTTGGCACCCCCAAGATCACCCTGGCCAAGACGGCTTCCGCCGTCGTCGACCAGGACGCCAACGGCATCGACGCCGGTGACGTGATCGAGTACAGCTTCCTGGTGACCAACAGCGGTTCGGTCTCGCTGAGCACCATCACCGTCACCGATCCCAAGATCGGCGCCGTGACCTGCCCGAACCGACCGCTCGCCCCGGGGCTGACGTTCGAGTGCACCGCTGCGCCCTACGTCGTCACCCAGGCCGACATCGACGCCGGCCGGGTCCTCAACACCGCCTCGGCGACGGGCACGCCGCCCTACGGCACCCCGCCGACCGGGACCGCCGACGTCGAGGTCCCGCTCCCGCCCAACAACCACCTGACCCTCGTCAAGACGGCGGGCGTGCCGACGACGGCGCTGGGCTCCAGCGCGACCCTCGTCGACGCCGGTGACCAGATCACGTACGCGTTCCGCGTGACCAACACGGGCAACACCACGCTGACCGGCCTCGTGGTGAGCGATCCGATGCTCACCCAGCAGGGGATCACCATCACCTGCCCCGTCACCGAGCTCGCGCCGGGTGCGTCGGTCGACTGCACCGCGAGCCCGTACACGCTCACCCAGGCCGACCTGAACCTCGGCACGGTGGAGAACACGGCCTCGGCCACGGCCACGCCGCCCTCGGGCACCGTCCCGCCGGCGACGTCGGCGACCGTGACCGACCTGCCCGACCAGGAGGGCATCCAGCTCGACAAGGTCGTCGACCCGACCACGTACGCCGCGGCCGGCCAGGTCGTGACCTACACCTTCACGATCACCAACACCGGCAACGTGACCCTGCGCGACGTGACGCTCACCGACCCGCGCCTGAGCCTCGCCGCAGTGACCTGCAACGGACTCACCGTGCTGGAACCCACCCAGCAGGCCGTCTGCTCGTATCCGTACACGCTGACGCAGCCCGACGTCGACGCCGGCCGTGTGGTCAACGACGCTCACGCCGACGCGCTGGCGCCCGACAACCATCCCGTCACCGACAACGCGGCAGCGACTCTCACCTCGACCGCCGCGTCGGCGATCACGCTGGAGAAGACTGCTGGCACGCTGGTCGACGCCGACGGTGACGGCAACATCGACGACGGCACCCCGCTGCCGTACACGTTCGTGGTCACCAACAGCGGACAGGTGACCCTGACCGACGTGACCGTCAGTGACCCGATGCTCGAGGCCGCTGGCATCACCGTGACGTGCCCGCCCGGGCCGCTCGCCCCGGGTGCCTCGGTCACCTGCACCACGAGCTCCGACTTCCGTCTGACGCAGGCCGACATCGACCTCGGCAGCGTCACCAACGTGGCCACGGCCACCGGCACCCCGCCGACAGGTCCGTCACCGACCGACGACGCCACCACGACGACGGTCGTCCCGGCTGTCCCGTCGATCGTCCTGGACAAGACGGCGGGCGCCGTCACCGACGCCAACGGCAACGGGGTCCAGGACGCCGGTGACAACGTGGACTACACGTTCGTCGTCACCAACAACGGCAACGTCACACTGCACGACGTGCGGCTGAGCGACGCTCTGGTCAGCTTCGTCGACGTCACCTGCGAGAAGTCGACGCTGGCTCCGGGCGAGTCAGCCACCTGCACCGCCGGTCACGAGGTCACCCAGGCCGAGATGGACGCCGCAGGAATCGACAACACCGCCACGGTGAAGGGCCTGCCGCCGACCGGCGCCACGCCGGTCGAGTCGACCGACACCGTCCACGTCGACCTCGCCCCCACGACCGGGCTCACCCTGGTCAAGGAGGTCGCGCCCCAGCCGGTCCAGACCGCTGTCGGACCGGCCCCGCTCGATATCGTCGACGTCAACGGCAATGGCATCACCGATGCCGGCGACACAATCCTCTACCGCTTCGTGGTGACCAACCCCGGCACCGCGTCGCTCGCCCCGGTCGTCGTTGACGACCCGATGCTCGGCCAGCCGTTCACCTGCACCACGACGCCGCTGGCGCCCGGTGGCTCGGCCCTGTGCCTCGCCCCGGCGCGCTACACCATCACCGAGGCAGACGTGACCGCAGGTGCGGTCGCCAACACCGCCACCGCGACCGGCACGCCGCCCGCGGCGACGGACCTGCCGCCGGTGACGACTCGGCCGTCGACGGTGACCGTGCCCCTCGAGGCGCCGAACCCGGTCCTCACCCTGATGAAGACCAGCTCGGTCCCGCAGTCGCTGACCGGCGCCGGCCAGACGGTCGACTACCAGTTCGCCGTCACCGCCACCGGCAACGTCCCCATGCGCGACGTGTCGATCGTCGACTCGTTGTGCACCCCGGCCCCCAGCCTCGTCGACGGGGCTCAGGTCGGTGACCTCAACCGCGACGAGATCCTGGATCTCGACGAGACCTGGGTCTACACGTGCCAGACGACGACCACTCAGGACCAGGTGGACGCGGGCGTCATCACCAACGTCGCCCACGCCACCGGCACCCCGGTCGGCGGCACCGCGCCGGTCGACTCGCCTGACTCGTCCACGACGAACACCATCACCCCGGGCTCGTCGCTGTCTCTGGACAAGCAGATCGCCTCGACCGTGCCCTCTCCGCTGACGTCGGCCGGCCAGACGGTGAACTATCGGTTCGTCGTCGACAACACCGGCCAGACCACGCTCAGTGTGGTCACCGTGACCGACGACCGCTGCACGACGCCGCCGGCGTACGCCACCGGCGACCTGAACGGCGACGGCCTGCTGCAGGTCGACGAGACCTGGACCTTCACCTGTGCCCACACCGTGGACCAGCCCGAGGTGGACGCCAAGAACGTCCACAACACCGCCCAGGTGTCGGCCCATACCCCCGACGGCACCCCGCTCACCCCCCTGAAGGACGAGGAGGACCAGCCGGTCACCCCGCGCGACGGGATCTCGCTGGAGAAGACCGCCGTCTTGAACGACAGTGACGGCGACAACCTCGCCGACGTCGGTGAGACCATCGCGTACTCGTTCCTCGTGACGAACACCGGCACGACGACGCTGACCGGCGTCACGGTCGACGACCCCCGCCTCGCCGGGGCCCAGCCCACCGTGACGATCACATGCCCCGAGCTGATCCTGGCCCCGGGCGCCTCGACGACGTGCACGTCGACCTACCCCGTCACGCAGGCCGACATCGACGCGGCCGGCACGACGATCGACAACACGGCGACCGCCACGGCGACCCCGCCGGGCACCACGCCCACGCCGATCACCTCGCCGTCCGACACCACGCAGACGCCGAAGGACGTCGCGCCGGGGCTCACCCTGAAGAAGTCGATCGACTTCGTCGACGCCGACAGCGACGGCAAGCTCGAGTTCGGCCAGCAGGTCACCTTCCACTTCCTGGTGACCAACGCAGGCACCGTCACGCTCAGCGACCTCAAGGTCGACGACCCGATGCTCGCCGGTCTGGCGATCCCGGTCGCCGTCACCTGCCCGACGACCACCCTCGCACCGGGGGCGTACGTGGACTGCACCGCGCCCTACACGGTCACGCAGGACGACATCGACGCCGGCTCGGTGGCCAACAGTGCCACCGTGACCGGCCTGACGCCGGGCACCCCGACCACGCAAGGCACCCCCGTCACGACGCGCCCGTCGGAGACGGTCACCCCGACCGACTCGACCTCGACGCTCGCCCTCAACAAGACCGTCACCGAGGCCACGCCCGACGGCGTGGCCACCCTCGGCGAGGTCCTGACCTACGGGTTCAAGGTCACCAACACCGGTACGCAGACGCTGACCGAGGTCCGGGTCACCGACCCGATGTTCCCGAACCTGGTGTGCGTCCTCCCGACGCTCACCGCGGGTGCGGTGGACGAGACGTGCACGGCGACCTACACGGTGACCCAGGCCGACGTGGACCGGGGCACCGTCCACAATCAGGCCACCGCGAACGGCAACGGCCCCGGCGGCACCCCGGTCACGCCGGTGACCGACACCGTCGACCTCCCGACGCCCGCCGACGCCTCGCTGGCGCTCGACAAGAACGTCGTCGACAGCAGCGGGGACCAGGTGGCCACGGTCGGTGAGATCCTGACCTACGAATTCACCGTCCGCAACACCGGCTCCGTGACGATCCAGGGCCTGACGATCGCCGACACGTTCACCCGTGGCGGGACCGGCACCCTCTCGGCCATCACCTGTGATGCCACGATGCTCGCGCCGGGCGCGACGACCGTCTGCCGCGCCAGCTACACGGTCACGCAGGGTGACGTGAACGTCGGCGGGCTCGACAACACCGCCACGGCCACGGCCACGCCGCCGGCCGCTGCGGGGGAGACCCCGACACCGGTCGTGTCCAACCGCTCGACCGCCTCGATCCCGACCCCGTCGGCGACCGGCCTCACGTTGACCAAGGAGGTCACCGACGCGGGTGGCGACGGTGTCGCCTCGGTCGGTGAGGTCCTGACCTACACGTTCACCGTGGTCAACACCGGTGACGTGACGATGAGCGGCGTACGCGTCACCGACACGTTCACCGTCGGCGGCGCGCCGCTGACGCCCACGTGCCCCGCCACCGAGCTGGCCCCGCAGGCCCGCTTGGACTGCACGGCCACCTACACGGTGACTCAGGCCGACGTCGACCTCGGCAGGCTCGCCAACACGGCGACGGCGTACGGGACGCCGCCGACCGGTGGGGAGATCCCGTCGAACACATCGACCGTCGAGATCCCGACGCAGAACGGCGCATCGCTCACGGTCGACAAGACAGTCGCCGACGCCAACGGCAACGCCGTGGCCGAGGTCAACGAGACACTCACCTACAACTTCGTGGTGACCAACACCGGTGACGTGACCCTCAACGGCATCCGGGTGGACGACACCTTCAGCACCGGAGGCACCGGCACGCTGTCGGCGATCACCTGCCCCGCCACGACGCTGGCGCCGGGCGCGTCGACCACCTGCACCGCGACGTACGTGGTCACCCAGGTCGACGTCGATGCCGGCACGATCGCCAACTCGGCAACCGCGACCGGGCAGCCGCCGACGCCGGCGGGTGAGACCACGCCGTCGACCCCGGTGACCTCGACCCCCGACACGGCCGACATCCCGACGCCTACCACGGCCGACCTCGTGCTGACCAAGACGGTGGCCGACGCCTCCGGCGACGCCCTCGTCCAGGCCGGCGAGACGCTGACCTACACCTTTACGGTCCGCAACGGCGGGTCGGTGACCATTTCCGGCATCGCCGTGACCGACCGGTTCACCACCGGTGGCACCGGCACCATGTCGCCGATCACCTGCGCGGCGACCCAGCTCGCGCCGGGCGCCGAGACGACCTGCACCGCGACCTACGTCGCCAACCAGGCCGACGTCGACGCCGGTGGCGTGATGAACACCGCGGCCTCGTCGGGCACCGCCCCCGACGGCACCACGGTCCCGTCGAACGAGTCGAGCGCCGGCCTGGAGGCCGACCGCCGCACCGACCTCGCGCTGGTGAAGAAGGCCGGAGCGCCGCTCGACACCAACGTCAACGGCATCACCGACGCCGGTGACACCATCGCGTACACCTTCACCGTGACCAACACCGGCACGGCCACCGTCGACGCCATCCGCATCGACGACCCGAAGCTGGCGGGTGTGGACATCACCTGCCCGGCCGGGCCGCTGGCCCCGGGGGCGTCCACGACGTGCACCAGCGCGGCGTACACGATCACGGTCGACGACCAGGCCGCGGGCATCGTCGCCAACACGGCGACCGCACATGGCACCGGCCCCGGCGGGGGCGACATCCCGTCCAACCCGTCCGACACGACGACCACCGTCGTCGCGCCGAACCCGGGCCTGTCCTTGGCCAAGTCGGTCGCGTCGACCGATCCCTCGCCGCTGACTGCCGCCGGCCAGACCGTGAACTATCTGTTCACCGTCACCAATACCGGCAACGTCCCGCTGACGAACGTGGCGCTCACCGAGATCATGCCGACGTGCGTCCCCGCCTTCACCGGCGGCGACGCAAACGGGGACCAGCGCCTCGACCTCGCCGAGACGTGGACCTACGCCTGCTCGGTGCAGACCACGCAGGCCGACGTCGACGCCGGCGCGATCAACAACACGGCCGTGGCGACGGGCACGCCGCCGGGCAGCAGCACGCCGATGGAGTCGACCCCGTCGACGACGACCACGCCCATCACGCCGAACCCGGGCATCACGCTCGACAAGTCGGCGAGGCTCGTCGACGCCGACGGCGACGCCAAGGCCGACGCGGGGGAGCGGATCGACTACAGCTTCGTCGTCACCAACACCGGTGAGACCACGCTGACCGGCATCCGCGTCGACGACGACATGCTGGCTCGCGCCGGCGTCGCCGTCAACTGCGAGGTCACCTCGCTCGCGCCGGGCGCGTTCGTCACCTGCACCGCGACCTACCCGGTCACGCAGGCCGACATCGATAACGCCTCGCCGATGCTCACCAACGTGGCCACCGCCACGGGCACCACGCCCATGACAGCGACGACGCCGGGCACCGACCTGACGTCGCCGCCCGACTCGACCGAGACCCCGAAGGACCAGACGGCGTCGATGACCATCGCCAAGTCGGTCACCGACGCCTCGGGCGATGGCAAGGCACAGCTGGGTGAGCAGCTCACCTACTCGTTCCTGGTGAAGAACACCGGGACCGTGGGCCTCACCGGCGTCACCGTCGTCGACCCGATGCTGGCCGACGCCGGGGTGACCATCACCTGCCCCCCCGGTGCCACGCTTGCCGCCGGCGCCGAGAAGACCTGCACGGCCGCCTACACGGTCACCCAGGCCGACATCGACGCCGGATCGGTCCACAACGTCGCCACCGCGAAGGCTGAGAAGCCGGGCGGCAACCCGGGCACCCCGACCGACGACGTCGTGACGCCGCGGTCGGAGACGACGACGCCGACCGACTCGACCGCGACGCTGACCCTGGTCAAGAAGGCCGGCACGCCGGTCGACGTCAACGGCAACGGCCTCGTCGACGCCGGGGACACCATCGTGTTCACCTTCGACCTGACCAACTCCGGGTCGCAGACGCTTACCGGCGTCCGCATCGACGACCCGATGCTCGCGGCGGCCGGCGTGGCGATCAGCTGCCCGACCACCACGCTGGCGCCGGGCGCGTCGACGACGTGCACCAGCGCGGCGTACGCGATCACCGCGGCCGACCAGACCGCCGGCAAGGTCGCCAACACCGCCACGGCGGACGGCACCAACCCCGGTGGTGGCGAAGTCTCGTCGACCCCGTCGACGACGACCACCACGGTCGTCCCGGCCTCGGCGAAGATGACGCTGGTCAAGAAGGCCGGGACACCGGTGGACGCCGACCGCAACGGCATCATCGGCGCCGGTGACACGGTGACGTTCACCTTCGCGGTGACCAACACCGGCAACGTGCCGACCTCGAACGTCCGCATCGACGACCCGAAGCTGGCGGCGGCCGGGGTGGCGATCAGCTGCCCGACCACCACGCTGGCGCCGGGTGCCTCGACGACCTGCACGAGCGCGGCGTACACGTTCACGTCGGCCGACGAGGCCGCAGGCAAGGCTACGAACTCCGCCACCGTGAAGGGTGACGTGCCCGGTGGCGGTGTGGACTCACCGCCGTCGACCGTCGACGTGCCGATGGTCAAGGGCCAGCCCGCGCTGACCCTGCTGAAGAAGGCCACCGTCGGCGAGACCGGTGTGGCGAAGGAGGGCGACGTCATCACCTACTCGTTCGAGGTGACCAACACCGGCAACGTGCCGCTGTACGACGTGAAGATCACCGACCCGATGGTCGGGCTGAACGGAACCGCCTGCGCCGCCGGCCCGGTCGCCCCGGGTGCCACCGTGAGCTGCTCGGCCACCGCCACCCACACGGTGACCCAGGCCGACGTCGACAACGGTTCGGTGCGCAACACCGCGACCGCGACCGGTGACGACCAGAACCCGGGCACGACGAACCCCGGCGGCGAGTCGTCGACCTCCACCCCGATCGTCTCCAAGCCGGGCCTGCTCCTGGCCAAGGACGTGGCGAAGGTCGTCGACACCGACGACGACGGGATCATCGGCGCGGGCGACACCATTGCGTACCGCTTCACGCTGACCAACGCCGGCAACGTGACCCTGACCGGGGTCAAGGTCTCTGACCCGATGCTGCAGCGTGCGGGAGTGGCCGTGACGTGCGAGGGTACGACGCTGAGGCCCGGGGAGAGCATGTCGTGCACCTCCGCGTCCTACACCGTCACCGCAGCCGACGTGACCGCCGGCCAGGTGCGCAACGTCGCCACGGCGACCGGTGTGGCCCCGAAGCCGACGCCCACGCGTACGCCGAGCCCGACGGCCACCCCGACCGCGACGCCGACGCCCACGGCCACGCCGACGCCTGGGGAGGATCTGGTTACGTCCAACCCGGACGACGCGGTGGTGACGGTCGAGCCGAAGCCGACACCGACGCCGAAGCCGACGCCGAGCCCGACGCCGACGCGCACGGTCACTCCGACCCCGACGCCGACAGTCGCGCGCACGGTCACGCCGACCCCGACGCCCTCCACGGCCGTTCTGCCGCCGGCACCGCCGGCGCCTCCGGCCCCGCAGCCGACGCAGCCCGCGCCGGTCCCGCAGCCAACGCAGCCGCCCGCGACGCACCCGGTCGCCGACACCGGCTCGCCGGTCGGCCTGCTGGGTATCGTGGTGGCGCTGGGTGCGCTGATCGCGGGTGCGGGTTCGCTGATGCTCGGCAAGCGACGCCAGAAGTGACCTCGAAGGGAATGTGTGACATGAATCGAATCGCCACGACCACGACCGCGCTGCTCGCCGCAGCAGGCCTGGCCCTGACGGGTTGCAGCGGGGGCGGGGAAACCCAGAAGGCAGGCTCCACCCCGTCGGGGGCCGCGCAGCCCCAGCAGGTGCCCGCCAACCAGCCCGAGGGGGCCGCCAAGGACCTCAAGGACATGAAATGCGCCGCCGAGCCTTCGGGGGAGTGGAACTTCTCCGGCAAGGTGACCAACAGCTCCGACAAGGACTCGGAATACACGGTCAAGGTCAGCGTCATCAAGAAGCAGGGCTCGACCGTCGTGGCCTCGAAAGACATCGTTCAGAAGGTCGCGAAGGGCCAGACCGCCGAGCTGAAGCTCGACAGGTTCGCCAAGCCGACCGAGAAGGCCGACGAGCTGTCGTGCGTGCCGACGACCACGGTGAAGCGCGGTTGACCGACTCACCGACGAGGGCCCCCGGAACCCCGGGGGCCCTCGTCGTCTCCGGATCCGTGCCCGCTTTGCCCTGACGCAACGTCAACCCTTCAGGATCATGGGTGTGAAGATGTCTCTGCCCCTGTTCCTGGTCGCCGAGGGCGCCTCGCTGTTCGGCAACTCCGCCATCGCCATCGTCCTGCCCTGGCTCATCCTCTCCCGCACGCACGACCCCGCCACCGCGGGATTCGTCTCCATGGTCACCGGCCTGCCCGCCGTCGTCGCAGCCCTCGTCGGTGGACACCTCATCGACCGCGTGGGTCGCCGCCGCATGGCGGTCCTCGCCGACTGCGGATCGGCGCTCAGCGTCGCCGCCCTCGCCGTCGTCGACCGCCTCTGGGGCCTCGACGTCGGCTGGTTCGTGGTCCTCGGCCTCGCCGGTGCGCTGTTCGACGTGCCCGGCATGACCGCCCGCGAGACGCTCATGGCCAACGTCTCCGAGGCCTCGGGTGTCAGCCTCGACAGGATCGCCGGCTTGCGCCAGACCATCTTCGGGTTGAGCTTCCTCGCCGGCCCGGCCCTCGCCGGTGTGCTGATGTCGGTGCTCGACCCCGTGCGCGTCGTCTGGATCACCGCGGGCTGCTCGGCACTCGCCGCGCTGGCGACCGCACTGATGCCCCTGCGGCCCGCTCCCGCCGTCGACCCCGGGACGAAGGACTCGCCCCTGTCCGGCCTGGCGGTCGTGCGTGCCAACCCCGGGCTGCTCGCCGTCCTGATCATCTCGTTCGCCTCGACCCTCCCGGTGGCCCCGCTCCTGTCGGTCGTGCTGCCCGCCCACTTCCAGCGGATGGACGCCCCCGGACTGCTCGGCGCGGCCACCTCCGGCTACGCCGTGGGGTCGATCATCGGCTCGATCGTGTACGCCGTCGGCCTGTCCCGCTGGCGGTGGCCGACGTGGTTGGTCTCGCTCGCCCTCTACACGGCATCGTTCGCCCTCATCGCCACCCTGTCGGGGTTCTGGGTCGTGGCTGCGGGCATGGCCGTCGCCGGCATCGCCGGTGGCCTCATGGGACCGATCTTCACCGTGGGCATGACCGAGAACGTGCCGGACGCCCAACGCGGCCGGGTGTTCGGCCTGCTGAACGCACTCGCCCTCGTGGCCGCGCCGCTCGGTCTGGGACTGGTGGCGCTGCTGCTGAGCCGCTGGCCGCTGGACGTGGGAGCATGGGCACTCTTGGTCGTCTGGGCGCCGGCCGCGGTCTACGGAGTCGTGGCGCCGGGGCTGCGGGCCTTCGTCGAGCCGGAGGAGGAGGTCGCCGTTGTTGACCATCTCCCAGCTGGCTGAGTACGCGGGCGTCACCGTGCGGACGGTGCGCCACTACCACCAGATCGGCCTGATGCCCGAGCCGCCTCGAGACGGGTCCGGGTACCGCCGCTACGGGTCCGACGACGTGGTGCGGCTCGTCCGCATCCGCGGGCTCGTCGCGGCCGGCGTACCCCTCCCGCGGATCGGCGAGCTCCTCGAGGCCGAGCCGGAGGAGTTCGTCACGGCCATGGCCGAGGTGGACGCAGTGCTCGAGGCGCGCATCGCCGAGCTCGAGGCGCACCGCGCCCGACTGGCCCGGATGACCGACCCCGACGCGGGCGTGCTGGGTCCCATGGCGATCGAGCTGTTCGCAAAGTTGCGCGAGTGGGGGCTTCCGGACGACTTCACACACATCGAGCGCGAGGCCGCGGTGCTCATGTCGGTGCTCTACCCCGAGAAGTCCGAGGCGTGGATGCGCTGGCAGCTCCAGGCGCTCCAGGATCCCGAGGTGCGAGCGGTCTACACGCTGTCGGCCGAGGCCCACGACTGGGACCCCGACGACCCGCGCATCGAGGACCTCGCCCGGCGCTCGGTGGCCATCACCATGAAGCACTACCCGGTCGATCTTGCGACGAACGAGTGGTGGACCGAGCTCGACGCCACGTCCTACCGCTTGATCGACCAGCACGGCACGCAGACCTCCCCGGCCTGGCAGCGCGTCACCCGACGGGTCGAGGAGCTCATGCGCGAGGCGGGCTACGACGTGCCGGACTGACAGCCCGTGCCCGATCGTCCGATCCCGGCCACAGGCGGGCCCACAGGCCCGGGTGCGGCTCAGGAAGGGACGATCGAGCACGCGGCTCGTCTCCGCAGCGTCTGGCGCACCCAGCGGACGACGTCCTGGGGGCTGTTGTCCAACATCTCGGGCGTCACGTGGAGGACCGTCCAACCGGCTGACTCGAGCTCGTTGTGCCGTCGGCGGTCCTTCTGGAACGCCGAGTAGCCCGAGTGGTACTCCCAGGAGTCGACCTCGACGGCCACCTTGGTGGCAGCGAACGCGGCGTCGAGGTAGTAGGCCTGGCCGCGGATCATTACCAGGGCGTTGCCACGCCAGCCGGTGATCCCGGCGGCACGGAACTCGCGGTGCAACGTGCGTTCCGGCGCCGACCACGGGTTGTCCTGCGACTCGCGGGCGATCCGGCGTCGGACCGCGTTGCCCCACTGGCGGGACATGCCCTGGGCTGCATCGAGCAACTGCTGCGGCGTGACCTTCTTCTTCCGCAGGGCACGGTCGACCTCCCGGCTGCTGTCACCGGTGAGTTGCAGCACCGCTGCCGCCGGGGCGACGTGACGCACGGGGTGTTCCACCACCAGCTCGGGAGTTGTCGCTCCACGCGTGGCGCGGAACCAAGGCGCCTTGAGCCGCCATCGCCTCGGTGAACGGAACGTGATGACCTCCGGCCACCGCCCACGCCTGAGGTGGAGGGCGGCTGCTGCGGCCCCGGTCAGCACCGCCTGCGGGTCGCAGAGGCACAGCGCCTCCGCCAGCACCTCCCGTCGCCGCTGGGTGCCGGCCCGGACATAGGTCCCGGGGAGCACCCGGACGAGCCGGCCGGCGGCGGCCAACCGTCGGATGCGGCCACGGTTGGCGGGGGAGATCCTCACGGCGGCACGGCCGCCCAGCACGGTTTCGAGAGTCATACCCCTCACTGCTACTTGCCGAGACCTCGTTGGTGGCGCGGAGGTGGCGCAACTGTGGACAGACGCTCCGGTGTGCCTGTGGACAACTGCGGCGTGCCCGATCGTCCCTTTCTGGTCCTACCCCCTGATTCTGCCCAGCCCCGGGTGTCGGTCGGGGACGATCGAGCACGCCGCGGAACGAGGAAACGGCCCCGACGCGAGGCGTCGGGGCCGTTCGGGGTGTCGGACCGTCCGGGGCCCGCCCAGATGTCCGGTTTTTCCGGGTGCCGGGTCAGGCCAGATCGAGACCGGGGTAGAGCGGGTGCTTGTCGAGCAGTTCGGCCGACTGGGCCTTCACACGGTCGGCGACACCGTCCGCGAGCGTGTACTTCGCCTTGCCCGGCTTGCCCGTCGACGCGGTCTGGGGCTCGGTGTTCGACAGCACGTCGACGATGAGCTCGGCGACCTTGTCGAACTCGTCGGCACCGAAGCCACGCGAAGTCAGCGCCGGGGTGCCGATGCGGACGCCCGAGGTGTACCAGGCGCCGTTCGGGTCGTTGGGCACCGAGTTGCGGTTGGTCACGACCCCCGAGTCGAGCAGCGCCGACTCACTCTGGCGACCCGTGAGGCCGAACGAGGTGGTGTCGATCAGGACGATGTGGTTGTCGGTGCCGTCGGTGACCAGCTTGGCCCCACGCTTCATCAGGCCCTCGGCCAGCGCCTTCGCGTTGTCGGCGACCTTCTGGGCGTATGCCTGGAACTCCGTGGTGCGGGCCTCGGCCAGCGCCACGGCCTTCGCCGCCACCATGTGCGACAGCGGGCCGCCGAGGACCAGCGGACAGCCGCGGTCGACCGAGGGGGCGTATTCCTCGGTGGCCAGCACCATGCCGCCGCGCGGGCCGCGCAGCGACTTGTGGGTCGTGGTCGTCACGACGTGGGCGTGGGGGACGGGGTCCTCGTCGCCGGTGAAGACCTTGCCCGCCACCAGACCGGCGAAGTGGGCCATGTCGACCATGAGGGTCGCGCCGACTTCGTCGGCGATCTCGCGCATCTTCGCGAAGTTCACCCGACGCGGGTACGCCGAGTAGCCAGCCACGAGCACGAGCGGCTTGAACTCCTTGACCTGCTCACGCACGAGGTCGTAGTCGAGCAGCTGGGTCTTGGGGTCGGTGCCGTAGGAGCGCTGGTGGAACATCTTGCCGGAGATGTTCGGGCGGAAGCCGTGGGTCAAGTGGCCGCCGGCGTCGAGCGACATGCCCATGAGGCGCTGCTCGCCGAAGCTCTTGCGGAGGGTCTCCCACTCGTCCTCGGAGAGCTCGTTGACCTGCTTCTTGCCGAGCTCGGCGAGCTTCGGCTGCTCGACGCGGTGGGCGAGGATGGCCCAGAACGCGGTCAGGTTGGCGTCGATGCCCGAGTGGGGCTGGACGTACGCGTACTCGGCACCGAACAGCTCGCGGGCGTGCTCGGCGGCGACGGACTCGACGGTGTCGACGTTCTGGCAGCCGGCGTAGAAGCGGTGGCCGACGGTGCCCTCGGCGTACTTGTCGGAGAACCAGGTTCCCATGGTGGCGAGCACGGGCAGCGACGCGTAGTTCTCGGACGCGATGAGCTTCAGCGAGGCGCGCTGGTCGGTCAGCTCCTGTCGGGTCGCGTCGGCGATCCGGGGCTCTACGCCCTCGATCACCTTGAGGATCGTCTGGTACGCGCTGCTGAGCTCGGCGTTCGGATTGGTCACTGGTGCTCCTTGGGACGTCGGTGCGGTCAAATCTACCGCCTCGGTGCAGTAGTCTTCCCCGGGCTCGCGAATGTGGAGGGAGCACGGGTGAGGGGTCTCGACCGGGTCAAGTGGCGTCGTGTCCTGGCGATCTTCCTGGTCGCCAAGGTGGCGGCGCTCCTGGTCGCAGCAGTGGCCGTGCCTGTCATGGAGCTCCCGCGGCAACAGCTCGGCAGCTCGGTGTGGCCCGACGAGACCCACGAGGAGAACTTCAACCCCGTCACCGCGGTCACCCACTTCGATTCCGAGCACTACATCGCCTTGGTCGACCGGGACTACCTCGCGCCGCTCGACGACGACGAGAGGCAGGCGATCGAGCGCGCCCGCGCGGGCGAGGAGTTCTCCGTCAGCTCGACGCTGCACCGGTTCACCTTCGGCCCGATGTATCCGCTGCTCGGCAAGGTCCTCGCGCCCGTCCTCGGGGCCCCGCTCGCGCTCTGGCTTGTCGCCCAGGCCGCGATGATCGTGGCGCTCGCCCTGATGTACGACCTGACCCGTCTGGTCTTCGGCGAAGGGCTCGATCCCACCGAGGCGATCACGTGGTTGGTCGTCCTGCCCAGCGGGTTCCTGCTGCAGGCCGTGCTGACGGAGTCGTTGTTCGTCGCCTGCGTGCTGGGTGCCTTCGTGCTGGCCGAGCGCCGCCAGTGGTTGTGGGCGATCATCCCCGGCCTGATGCTGGGGCTGACGAGGTCGTCGGGCTTCCTCATGTGCCTGCCGCTGCTGCTCGTGTGGGCCCGGCAGGTCGGCTGGTGGCCCACGTCGCGCGAGCAGTGGGCGCTGACTCTGCGTGCGGTCCCCGGCGTGGCCGCACCCGCGATCGCCTGGGGCGGCTTCATGGCCTACTGCTTCGCGATGACGGGTGACTGGTTCGCCTACCCCCATCTCCAGCACGCCGGGTGGGGCGTGACGAGCGGGCCGCCGCTCGGGCTCGTCGACGGGCTCTTCGACTACGGGCGCCCGTTCGTCAAGGCGTGGTCGGTGGTCCTGATGGCGGCCATCCTGCTGGCCGGCGTACGCCTCCTGCCGGCCTCCTATCAGGTGCTCGGCTGGATCTTGCTGGTCGTGCCCCTGATGATCGGCGACAACTGGCAGCAGTCGATCTGGAGGTACGCGGTGGAGGTCTTCCCCGTGGCCTGGATCGCGGCCCACTGGCTGCGCGACCGCGTACGCCAGATCGCGATGACCGTGTCGGCGGCGCTCCAGGGCGTGTTGCTGTTGGCATGGACGTCTGCATGGACAAGGATGATCGTGTGACCGCCGTATGAAGACCACCGCACAGACCACGGGCTTGGCCGACAAAGCCCGCTCCGCGATGCGCGCGGACAATCACAGTGTGCTGGCCCAGATGATCCGTTACGGGTTCGTCTCGGGTCTGGCGCTGGTGGTCGACTTCGGGACGATGTACGTCTGCATCCACGGCTTCCACCTGCCCGTGCTGTGGTCGACGACGATCGGCTTCGCGCTCGGCATCGTGGTGAACTTCATCACCAGCAGCCTGTGGGTGTTCCCAGAGAGCCCCCGAAGGCGTAGCGTCGAGGTCGGCCTGTTCCTGCTCGTGGGGGTCACCGGGCTGCTGCTCAATGACCTCATCGTGTGGTTCTGTCACGAGAAGTTGGGAATCTGGGCGATGGTGTCCAAGATGATCTCGACCGCAATCGTGTTCTTCTGGAACTTCCTGCTCCGCCGCCACCTGATCTACAACCCCAAGGAAGAGAATGTCTGACAAGACCGCCGTCATCATCGGAGCCGGTCCGGCCGGCCTCACCGCCGCCTACCAGCTCCTCGAGCAGACAGACATCAAGCCGATCGTCTACGAGGTGTCCGACGAGATCGGCGGCATCTCCAAGACGGTGAACTACAAGGGCAACCGCATCGACATCGGCGGCCACCGCTTCTTCTCGAAGTCCGACCGTGTCATGGAGTGGTGGACCTCCATCATGCCGATCGAGCAGACGGCCGAGGGCAAGAAGTTCACGCTGAAGTACCGGGGCCAGGAGCGCGACCTGCCCGAGGGCGGTGCCGACCCCAACAAGACTGACGAGGTCATGCTGGTGCGCAGCCGCCTTTCGCGCATCTACTACGACCGCAAGTTCTTCAACTATCCGGTCACCCTCGAGGCCGACACCATCAAAAACCTCGGCCTGACCAAGATGGCCAAGATCGGCTTCTCCTACCTTCGTGCGCGCGTCCAGCCGCTCGACGAGAAGTCGCTCGAGGAGTTCTACGTCAACCGATTCGGCCGTGAGCTCTACAACACGTTCTTCCGCGACTACACCGAGAAGGTGTGGGGCGTGAAGGTCAACAAGATCGCCCCAGACTGGGGTGCACAGCGCGTCAAGGGCCTGTCGATCACCGGCACGCTCAAGCACGCGGGCAAAAAGCTCTACGAGGACAAGGTGGCCCCGAAGCTGGGACGCGAGATCGAGAAGGACCTCGCCCAGAAGGGCACCGAGACCTCGCTGATCGAGGCGTTCCTCTACCCGAAGCTCGGCCCCGGCCAGATGTGGGAGATCGTGGCGCGCAAGATCACCGAGCGCGGCGGCGAGGTCCACATGCGCAAGGGCATCACCAAGATCCACGCCGAGGGCGATCGCATCGTCGCCGTCGACGTCACCGACTGGGAGGGCAACACCGAACGCGTCGAGGCCGATCACTTCTTCTCGACGATGCCGATCAACGAGCTCATCGCCGCCTTCGATGGTGTCGACGTCCCGGCCGACGTCGTCGAGACCGCGACCAACCTGCCCTACCGCGACTTCATCACCGTCGGCGTCCTCGCCAAGCAACTGAAGATCCGCAACACCACCGACCGCCAGACGCGCTTCCACATCGTCCCCGACAACTGGATCTACATCCAGGAGCCCGACGTGAAGGTCGGCCGCCTGCAGATCTTCAACAACTGGTCGCCGTGGATGGTCGCCGACGAGCGCAACGTCTGGATGGGCATGGAGTACTTCGTCGACGAGGGCGACGAGCTGTGGAACAAGCCCGACGAGGAGATGGCGAAGTTCGGCGTCGATGAACTCGCCAAGATCGGCATCGTCGACACCGACGACGTGCTCGACTCCTGCGTCATTCGGGTGAAGAAGACCTACCCGGCCTACTTCGGCACCTACAACCAGTTCGACAAGATCCGGGACTTCACTGATCGTTTCTCGAACCTGTGGCTGCTGGGCCGCAACGGCCAGCACCGCTACAACAACGCCGACCACTCGATGCTGACGGCCATGGTCGCGGTCGACAACATCGCCGCGGGCAGCTCCGAGAAGGCGAACGTGTGGGACGTCAACGTCGAGCAGGAATACCACGAGGAGAAGTGAGTCAGCAGGTCCCTGCGGGCCGGTCCACGTCTGACGACGGGGCCGGCCCGCGCCGTGCGATGAGGGAGGCCGAGGCCGCCACCCCGCCGGACGTACCCGTCACGGACCCGCCCCCGGAGGGGGCGGGCGGGTCGAAGAGGCGGTCATCGGGCGTCGCCCCCGTGCTCGACGCCTGGCCCCGCTGGTTGCCGGGCCCGCTCGAGCTCGTGCTCGCCGCGCTCGCACTGGCGCTGTGCGCGTTCTCGATGGTCGGCGGGCTGCGTACGCGGATCATCAATGCCGACGACGTGGCCCTGCAGGGGGTCCTCGCCTCGTGGGCGGCCGGTGAGCCGCACGCGGCGTACGTCGGCAGCGACAACTTCCTGCTGCACTTCCCGCTGTACTGGGCGACCGCCGGCATCGACGACCCTTGGCGGCGGGTGGCCTGGCAGGCCGTGGTGTGCAACCTCGTCGTCATCGTCGGCATGGTCGTCGCCCTGCGCCACCTCGCTCGCTTCGACGCCCGCACGCCGGTGGCGCGCCTCGTGGCCGGCTATGCGCCCGTCCTGGCCTGGTCTGCGCTCACCCTCGTCCCGTTCGGCGTCAACGACCCGCTCCACGGCGACTACTTCCGCAGCATGAACCAGCTCAACGTCAACCTGCGCCACCTCGAGACGGGGCTCTGGCTGGTGCTCGTCGTCGCCGTCCACGTCCTCTTGACGCGCCGCGGGCAGGGCAGGCCCGCGTACGCCGCCCTCGCCGCGCGCGGCGCCGGGCTGCTCGGCGTCGGCGTCGCGCTGGGGCTGCTGTTCTTCTCCGACCCGCTGTTCGTCTACATCGGCGGCGGGGCGTACGCGCTGGCGGTCGTGCTGGCGTGGGCGCTCGGCCGCATCGGTCACGGCGTCACCGCGGCCGCGCTGGCCGTCCTCGGGGTGGCGATGGCGACCATGAAGGTCGTCACCCCGCTGGTCAAGGCGTGGGGGCTGCTGCCGGTGTCGATCGTGGAGGAGCAGGTCATCACCCGCGAGCGGCTGGGTGGCAACCTCAACCACACCGTCAACGGCTGGTTCACCCAGACCCACGGCGACATGGGCGGCGTGCTGATCCACGACCCCGAGCTCGTCCCGCTGGGGGTCAACGCGGTCTTCGCGCTGGTCCTGCTCGCGGCGGCGGTGTTCGGCGTACGCCGGTTCTTCCGCCACCACGGCGTCCTGGAGCTGCACCTGGCCGCGCTGGTGCCGCTCAGCGCGCTCGCGCTGACCCTCACCCCGGCCGGCGGGGCGCCGGTGAACGCGCGCTACCTCTACGTCGGCGCCGTCGCCATGGTGCCGCTGGCGGGGTGGATGCTGGTCCGTACGCTGGCCGGCGCCCCGCGCCTGGCCGCGCTGCTGTGCCTGGGGCTGGCCGCGGTCGTCGCCCTCAACGCGCCGGCGACGAAGGCCGCCATCGACGGCCCCCGGACCAGCGACGCGACCACCCGCGCGGTCGTGGCGGCGGCCCGCGCCGAGGGGGCGACGAAGGGCTACCTGCAGTACTGGTCGGCGAACCCGGTCAGCTGGTACTCCAACCGCGAGGTCATCGGCCTGCCGCTGGCCTGCCAGCCCGTCCAGGCGGCCGACGGGTTCCCGACGCGCATCTCCCGCTACGACTGGCTGATCAACTCCGCCGACTTCGACAGGCCGGCCAAGCGGACGTTCCTGCTGCTCGAGCGCGACCGCGGCCCCGACCACAGCGGGTTCGACATGGCCTGCTTCGCCCAGCTCGTGCCGAGCGACCGGAGGGTCAAGACCATCATGATCGACCAGTTCACCGAGATGCAGGTCTACGAGGGCGACATCGGCCGCGACCTGCCGCGCTACGTCTGGGGACGCCCACTGTGAAGAACCTGCTCGCCCGAGTCCCGTCCCGCCTGTGGCTGGTGCTCGGCTCCTACACCGTCGCCAAGCTCGCCCTGACGCTGCTCGGCTTCACCGTCATCACCGCGTTCGCCGCGTTCTCGCCGGAGCTGGCCAACGAGGGCCAGCGCAAGGCCGCCGGCCACCCGCTGAGCTCGCTGTCCGACTTCGACCCGGTGGTGATGTGGTTCCGCTACGACGCGTTCCACTACCAATGGCTCACCGAGACCGACTACCTCGCGCCGCTCAACGACTACGAGCGGATGATGCTCGGCCCGCAGGGCCACGGGTCGGTCGAGCCGCCCGTCAGCCGGTTCAGCTTCACCCCGATGCTGCCGCTGCTGGCCAAGGTGTTCCTGCCGCTGGTGGGGGACGCGCGCGTCGCCGTCCTGGTCGTGGCGAACCTGGCGCTGGTCGGGCTGCTGTGGGCCACCTCCGCGCTCGCCGAGGAGCTGTGGGACGCCGAGACCGGCCGGATGGCGGTCGTGCTGACGCTGGCCGCGCCGACGGCGTTCCTGCTGCAGGCGGGGCTGACGGAGTCGCTGTTCACCGGCCTCAGCGTGGCGGCGGTGCTGATGTGCGTACGCCGCCAGTGGGCGTGGATGGCCCTGTTCGGCTTCATGGCCGGCCTCACCCGCTCGTCCGGCTTCCTGATCGCGATGCCGCTGGGGCTGATCGTGCTGGCCCAGGTGCCGTGGCGGGACGGGTGGCGGGCGATCCTGCGCGTGCTGCTGCCCGGCGCGGCCGCGTCGACCGGAGCCGGGCTGGGCTTCGCGGCGTTCCTGCTGTACTGCAAGCAGCTCACGGGCAACTGGATGGCGTACTCCCAGCTGCAGAAGGTCGGCTGGGGCATCGAGCCGCGCATGCCGTGGGAGCCGATCCTCGCCGCGCTCGCCCAGCCGCACGTCGACCAAGTGACGCTGAAGGCGTGGCTGGTGATCCTGCTCGCCGTCGCGGCGCTGGTCAGCATGCGCTGGGTGCCGTGGCCGCTGGGCCTGTACAGCGTCCTGCTGCTGGCCCTGCCGATGGCGTCGCTGACCTACTGGCACCTCAGCATCATCAGGTACGCCTCGGGCCTGTTCGCCCTCACGCTGCTGCTCGCGCTCGTCGCGCGGAAGGTGCCGTGGCTGGCGTGGCCGCTGGTGACGGTCAGCGCCGTCTACCAAGGTTTCCTATTCACCACGTGGATCCTGGAGTGGACCGCGTTCATCGTCTAGGCCGTCAGCGCAGCCGGCTGACCTCATAGAGGGCGATGCCGGCGGCCACGCCAGCGTTGAGCGACTCGACGGCGCTGGCGATCGGGATGGAGGCGAGCACGTCGCAATGCTCGCGGACGAGCCGCGACAGGCCGTCGCCCTCGGAGCCCACGACCAGCACGAGCGGGCCGTCGACGCCGGGCACGTCCTGGATGTCGACGTCCCCGTCGCCGGCGAGCCCGACGATGGTGAAGCCCGCCTTCGCATACCGCTCGAGGGCGCGGTTGAGATTGGTGGCGCGCGCGATCGGCAGGCGCGCGGCGGCGCCCGCCGACGTCTTCCACGCGGCGGCGGTCATGGACGCCGAGCGGCGCTCGGGAATGACCACGCCGTGGGCGCCGAACGCGGCGGCCGAGCGGACGACCGCGCCGAGGTTGCGCGGGTCGGTGACTTGGTCGAGCATCACGACGAGCCCGGGGGTGTCGGAGTCGAGCGCGTCGGCGAGCAGGTCGTCGGGGTGGGCGTACTCGTACTCGGGCAGCTTCAGCGCCACGCCCTGGTGGACCGCGCCGCCGGTGAGGCGGTCGAGCTCGATCCGGCTGGCCTGGAGCAGGTTGATGCCGTGCTCGGCGCAGTGGCGCAGGATCTCCTTGAGCCGGTCGTCACGCTCGGCGCCCTCGGCGACGTACGCCGTGGACACCGGGATGCCGGCCTGGAGCGCCTCGAGCACCGGGTTGCGCCCGGCCACCCACTCAGGGCCGGCGCCGGGGCGGCCCGTGCGCTGGGCGTCACGGCGGGGCGCGGCGCGCCCCCCGCTGCGCTCGGCGGCCTTCTTGGCCTTGTGGGCCTTGTGGTAGGGCCGGTCCTCGGCCTTCGGGGTGGGGCCGCGGCCGGCCAGGGAGCGGCGGATCCGGCCGCCCGAGCCGGCGGTGTTGCCCTTGCCCTTGTGGCCGGCGCCGCGGCGCTGGGAGTTTCCGGGCATGTCAGGATCCCTTCTTCTGCAGGGTCCAACGGGCACCCTGCGGGGTGTCTTCGACCTTGAGGCCGAGGTCGTTCAACGTGTCGCGGATGGCGTCGGCGGCCGCCCAGTCCTTGCGGGCGCGGGCCTGGGCGCGCTGCTCCAGCAGCGCCCCGACCAGGCCGTCGACCACCGGCCGCAGGTCGTCGTCGGCGGGCGCGGCGGCCTCGGCCCAGACCGGGTCGTCGAGGTCGAGGCCGAGGACGCGCAGCATGGTCCGCACCTCGCCCAGCGTGGTGGACAGGGCCTCGCGGTCGCCGGACTCGAGAAACTGGTTGCCGCGGCGCACCGCGGTCTGGAGCGTGGCGACGGCCGCAGGGGTGCCGAGGTCGTCGTCCATCGCCGTGCGGAACGCCTCGGGGACGTCGACTTCGGCGGGCTCGACGAGCTCAGAGGCGCGGGCGACGAAGCTGTCGATGCGCTCGAGCGCGGCGGTCGACTCGGCGAGCGAGTCGGCGGCGTACTCGATGATCGAGCGGTAGTGGGGGGCCAGCAGGTACAGACGCACCGCGCGGGCCGGGAACTCCTTGACGACCTCGGTGACGAGTGCCCCGTTGCCCATCGACTTCGACATCTTCTCGCCGCGCATGGTCACCAGTGCGTTGTGCATCCAGTGCCGCGCGAACGCCTGGCCCGCCGCGGTCGACTGTGCGAGCTCGTTCTCGTGGTGGGGAAAACGCAGGTCGAGGCCGCCGCCGTGGATATCGAATTCGGTTCCCAGGTATTTTCCGGCCATGGCCGAGCACTCGAGGTGCCAGCCCGGACGCCCGCCGCCCCACGGGGTGGGCCACGAGGCTGTCTCGGGCTCGCCGTCCTTGTGGCCCTTCCACAGGGCGAAGTCACGCGGGTCGCGCTTGCCGCGCGCGTCGGCGTCGGCGGCGTCCTCCATGTCGTCGACGCGCTGGTTGGACAGGCGGCCGTACGCGGGCCAGGAGCGCACGTCGAAGTAGACGTCGCCGGACCCGTCCTCGGCGGCGTACGCGTGGCCGCGCTCGATCAGCGTCGAGATCATCTCGATCATCTCCGGCACGTGGCCGGTCGCGCGGGGCTCGTAGGTGGGCGGCTGGCAACCCAGCGCCGCGTACGCACGGTGGAGCTCGCGCTCGAAGTGGTACGCGTGGGCGTACCAGGGGACGCCGGCGGCCGCCGACTTGGCGAGGATCTTGTCGTCGATGTCGGTGACGTTGGCGACGACGGTGACCTTCAACCCGCAGTGTGTCAGCCAGCGGCGCAGGACGTCGAAGACGACCTCCTTGCGGATGTGGCCCAGGTGGGGGGGCGACTGGACAGTGAGGCCGCAATGGTAGATCGAGACCTCACCGGGGCGCACGGGGTCGAGGGCGGTGACCCGTCGGGTCGCGGAGTCGTAGAGCTGGAACGTCACCCCGACAGCCTAGCGGCCGTGCCCGATCGTCCCTTCCCACGTTCGTCGTGCCCCCAGGGGGTGCCCGGTGTGCGGTTGGGGACCATCGGTCACGCGACGATGGCACGTAGACCTTCGAGCAGGCGGTCGACGTCGGAGTCGTCGGTGTAGGGCGCCAGGCCGACGCGGATCGCGCCCTCGTCGCCCAGACCGAGCGCACGCGAGCACTCCAGCGCGTAGAAGTTGCTCGCCGGCGCGTTCACGCCGCGGCCGGCCAGCGACGTGTACACCTCGGCGTCGGAGCGGCCGGGCAGGCGGAACGCCAGGGTCGGCGTGCGGTGCGCGGCACGGGAGTAGATGGTCGCACCCACCTCGGCCAGGCCCTCCTCGATGCGCGTACGCAGCCGGAGCTCGTGCTCGCCCATGGCCTCGAACGACGCCCGCAGGCGCGTACGCCGGTCGCCCTCGCCCGGGACGAGGTCGGCGAGGAAGTCGATCGCCGCGGTGGTGCCGGCCATGAGCTCGTAGGGCAGTGTGCCGAGTTCAAAGCGCTCGGGGACGGCGTCGGTGGACGGGAGCAGCTTGTCGGGGTGCAGCGTCTCGAGCAGGTCGGGTGAGGCGGTCAGGGTTCCGCAGTGGGGGCCGCAGAACTTGTAGGGCGAGGCCGTGTAGAGGTCGGCGCCGATCTCGGCGACTTCGACGAGCTCGTGCGCGGTGAGGTGGACGCCGTCGACGTGGAACAGCGCCCCCGCGTCATGGACGAGCCGGCTGATGGCGGGGAGGTCGGGCATCGTGCCGATGAGGTTGCTCGCGCCGGTGACGGCGACCAGACGTGTGCGGTCCGACAGGACGGCGGCGATCGCCTCGGGCTCCAGTTCACCCGTCGCGGGGTCGAACTCGGCGAACCGGGCGGTGGCGCCGACCCGCTCGGCGGCGATGATCCACGGCCGGATGTTCGAGTCGTGGTCGAGGCGCGTCACTACGACCTCGTCGCCGGGCGACCACTGCTGGGCGAGCGTACGTGCCATGTCCATCGTCAGCTGGGTGGCCGAGCGGCCGAACACCACGCCACGCGGATCACCGCCGACGAGGTCGGCCACGGCCTGCCGGCACGCGGTCACGGCGTCCTCGGCGTTGCGCTCGGCGGCGGTGCGTACGCCGCGGTTGGCCAGCGGGGAGGTCAGGGTGCGGGCGATGGCCTCGCCGACGACGGCCGGCGTCTGCGAGCCCCCGGGCCCGTCGAAGTGGGCGGCCGCGTCGGGGCCGGTCAGGGCGGGGAAGTGGGAACGCACACGCGCGACGTCATAGGTCATGGGCCGAGCCTGACCCAAACGGCGCGCCCTCACAACCCCCCGCGCCAGCATGCGGGGACCTGGGGGCGTACGCAGGTTCTGGAGGGGTCAGGCGATGGCCGTGTCGGCCTTCGGAGGCGACCGGTCGACGAGAAATGATCGCTCCCCGGTGATATCATCGACATATGGCGATCAATGAAGGCCTTGAGGTGCCGGTGGAGGTCGGGCGGGCCGCGCTGTTCCATGCGCTGTCCGAGCCCGCCCGGCTGGCGATCCTCGGCCACCTCGCGAAGGGTGAGCACCGCGTACGCGACGTCGTCGACCACATGGGCCTGGCCCAGTCGACCGTCAGCAAGCACCTTGCCTGCCTGCGCGACTGCGGACTGGCGACGGTGCGCAACGAGGGCCGCAGCTCGTGGTTCACGATCGCCCACCCCGACCTCCTCGACTCACTGTGCCGCGCCGCAGACGCCCACGCCGCCGCCACGGGTGGCGTCGACCTCGCCGCCCACCTTGCGCGCGAGCAGGCCATCGGGGGTGCGTGATGGGCCACGATCACTCCCATGGCGCCCACGCGTCGCGCGCCCGGTTGCTCGGCGCGCTGGCCCTGACGCTGGTCGTCGTGGCGGCGCAGGCCATCGGCGCGTTCGTGACCGGCAGCCTCGCCCTGCTCACCGACACCGGCCACGCCCTCGTGGACGCCTCGGGGCTGGTCATCGCCACCATCGCCGCAACGCTGATGCTGCGTCCCGCCAGCAGTCGGCACACCTGGGGCTTCGCCCGCGTCGAGGTCGTCGCCGCGCTCGCCCAGGCGGCCGTCCTGCTCGTCGTCGGCGTCTTCGCCGCCGTCGAGGGCGTGCGCCGCCTCATCGACCCGCCCGACGTGACCGCCGAGGGGCTCCTGCTGTTCGGCATCATCGGGCTCGCCGCCAACCTCGCATCGCTGGCCCTGCTCAGCGGCGGGCGCGACGCCAACCTCAACATGCGTGCGGCATTCCTGGAGGTGCTCAACGACAGCCTCGGGTCGGTCGCGGTCATCGTCGCCGCCGTGGTGATCCGCTGGACGGGCTTCACGCGCGCCGACGCGCTCGCCGCGCTGTTCATCGCCGTGCTGATTCTCCCGCGCGCGTTCCGCATCGCGTCCGATGCGCTCCACATCCTCATGGAGTTCAGCCCGGCAGGGGTCGACCTCGACGACGTACGCGCCCACATCGCCGCCCTCGATCACGTCCGCGAGGTCCACGACCTGCACGCGTCGACCGTCGGCACCGGCCTCCCGGTCCTCACCGGCCACGTCGTCGTCGACGACGGCTGCTTCCGCGACGGGCACGCGCCACGGATCCTCGAAGACATCCATGCCTGCGTCCAGGAGCACTTCCCCGTGTCGTTCGAGCACGCCACCATCCAGCTCGAGCCCGCGACCCGCCGCTGCGAGACGATGCACCCCTGAAGCCATCACCGACCGAACGAGGTGCCCCGTGCCGACCCTGCCCGAGCGCGTACGCGCAATTCTGTCCGGCCGCGACGTCCGCGAGGTCAACATGTTCGGCGGCCGGTCCTTCATGGTCGACGACCGCATGGTCGCCGCCGCCCGCGCCGACGGCGACCTGCTCCTGCGCATCGACCCCGCCGACCGCCCCGAGCTCATGGCACGGCCAGGCGCGAAGGTCGCCATGATGGGCCCCGCCCGCGAGATGGGTGACGGCTGGCTCGCCGTCTCCGGCGACGCCGTCGAGGGGGACGCGCTCGTCGAGTGGCTCGCGTACGCGCTGCGTCACCACGCGCGCAGCGCCGACTAGCGCTGGACCGCCGCGACCACGAGTCGCGCCAGCTGGGCGTACGCCTCCGCGTCCGTCAGCCCCGTGTTGGTCTGGACCCGACCCGTCCCGATGCGCGTCATCGTCGCCGTCACGACCTCCGCGATGAAGCCGGCCTGGTCGGCCCGGAACGCACCCGCCGCCGCGCCCTCGTCGATCAGGTCGCGTACGCGGCCGGCCGCCGCCGTCGTGTTCTCGGCATAGATCTCGCGTGTCGGTCCCAGCGCGGCCAGGTCTGCGAGGAACTCCCGCGACGCCGGCTGGAGCGCCGCCGCGACCGCCTCGAGATAGCCGGTGAGTCGCCTGGCGGGGGAGCGCAGCCGTGCGATCGACGCCTCCACCTGCTCCGTCGCCCGACGGAAGAACAGGCGGGCGGCCGACGAGGCGAGCTGTTCCTTCGACGGCGCCAACGTGTACAGCGTCCGCTTCGAGCAGCCCAGCCGCGCCGCCAGTTCGTCCAGAGTGAAGTGGGAGAAGCCCTCCGCGAGGAACAGCGCGAGCAGGTCGTCGCGCAGCTGTTCCTGACGCGGGGTGAGCGGGGAGCGAGGGGCCATGGTGGAGCCAGTATGCCACCACCCCATGGGGTTCGCGTGATCCCCACGGTGGTACTAGAGTTCACCTCGAAGTACCGCTCCGACTCAGCGACGAGGACTCCGTGATGGCTGTTGACCGACTCCTGCCCGACGACGACGCCCGCGAACTCGTGGACCTCGTCCGCCAGTTCGCCCAGGCCGAGCTGCTGCCGCGCTCCTCCGCCGACGAGGCCGCCGAGAAGTTCCCCCGCGACGCCTTCAAGCGTCTCGGCGAGCTCGGTCTCCTCGGCATGCCCTACCCCGAGGAGCACGGCGGCATGGACCAGCCCTACGAGGTCTACCTGCAGGCCCTCGAGGAGGTCGCCGCCGCATGGATGAGCGTCGGCGTCGGCGTCTCGGTCCACATCATGACCTGCTACGGGCTCATGGCCTTCGGCACGTCCGAGCAGCGCGAACGCCTCGCCCCCGAGATCCTCGGCGGCGACCTGCTCGGCGCGTACGCCCTCTCCGAGACCGGCGCCGGCTCCGACGTCGCCTCCATGAAGACCGTCGCCCGCCGCGACGGCGACGACTATGTCATCAACGGCGCCAAGCAGTGGATCACCCACGGCTCCCACGCCGACTACTACACGACCTTCGCCCGCACCGGCGAAGGTCGCAACGGCATCACGTGCTTCATCGTGCCCGCCGACGCCGAGGGCCTCACCTTCGGCGCCCCCGAGCAGAAGATGGGGCTCACCGGCTCCACCACCACCGCCGTCTACTTCGACAACGTCCGGGTCTGCGTCGACCGCCGCATCGGTGACGAGGGCCAGGGGCTCAAGATCTCGCTCGCCGGCCTCGCCAACGGCCGCCTCGGCATCGCCGCCTGCGCCACCGGCCTCGCCCAGACCGCACTCGACCAGGCCGTCGCGTACGCCAAGGAGCGCGAGCAGTTCGGTCAGGCCATCGCCGAGTTCCAGGGCGTGCAGTTCCTCCTCGCCGACATGGAGGCCGCCGTCGAAACCGCCCGCGCCGCCTACCTCGACGCCGCCCGCCGCCGTGACGCCGGCCGCGACTTCGTGCGTCAGGCCGCCGTCGCCAAGCTCGTCGCCACCGACGCGGCGATGAAGGTCACCACCGACGCCGTCCAGGTCTTCGGTGGCTACGGTTACACCCGAGACTTCCCGGTCGAACGCTTCATGCGCGAGGCCAAGGTCACCCAGATCTTCGAAGGCACCAACCAGATCCAGCGGGTCGTCATCGCGCGCGACCTGCTCAAGTGAGGAGAACCATGAAGCTCGCCGACAACGACGTCGTCCTCATCACCGGCGGGGCCTCCGGCCTCGGCGAGGCGACCGCCCGCGAAGTCCTGGACAGCGGCGCCAAGGTCGTCGTCCTCGACCTGCCCGGCAGCCGCGGCATCGAGGCGTACGCCGAGTTCGGCGACCGCGTCGCCTTCGCCCCCGCCGACGTCCGCTCCGCCGACGACGTGGCCGCCGCCATCGCGAAGGCCAAGGAGATGGGGACGCTCCGCGCCGCCATCTGCTGCGCCGGCGTCGCCACCCCCGGCCGCATCATCTCCCGCAAGGGCGTCCTCGACCTCGAGACCTACAGGACCGTCGTCGAGATCAACCTCATCGGCACCTTCAACGTCCTCCGCCTCGCCGCCGAGGCCATGCTTGACAACGAGCCCCTCGACGGCGACCGCGGCGTCGTCATCATGACCGCGTCGGTCGCCGCCTACGACGGCCAGATCGGCCAGGCCGCTTACGCCTCCTCCAAGGGCGGCATCGTCGGCCTCAACCTGTCCGCCGCACGCGACCTCGCCGACAAGTCCATCCGCGTCATGACCATCGCCCCCGGTGTCATGGAGACCCCGATGATGGCCGGCCTGCCCGAAGCCGCCCGCACCTCCCTCGAGGCCCTCGTGCCCCACCCCGCGCGCCTCGGCTCCCCAGCCGAGTATGCGATGCTCGCCCGCCACATCCTCGAGAACCCGCTGCTCAACGGCGAGGTCATCCGCCTCGACGGGGCGCTCCGGATGCCGCCGCGCTAGTCCGGCCCCGCGCCTGCTCGAACTGTGACTGATTCAGGACTTCGCCCGCGCCTTGTCGTTGTTTTGGCCGGGCTGGCCGTCGATCGGGCCGGCATCAGCCGTCCATGACCGACGGGAGATCGGTGCCGGTGCGAATTCACCCCAGGCAGCCGGCGTTGTCTGTGTGAACCGGTGGCGGGAGCGGAAGGATCGGCTACCCCTTCGCCTTTCGGCGCAACGCGTCGATGTCGAGGAAGCCCGACGGCTCCGGTTCGGCCTGGGCAGCGACCTCCCAGGGGTCTTCCGGCAGCAGCTCGTCGTCGAGATCGTCGGCGTACCCCTTGCTCGGGTCGTAGGGGTTCGCCAGTGCGCGGCCCCCGTCCGAGTCGACCACGGCCAGGGCGTCCGGTGAGATCGCCTCGTCGGGCAAGGTGGTCAGCACGTCGTGTACGTAGCCCCGTGCGGCATCGGCCAATGGAACCTCGTAGTTGGCTTCCTCCGAGCGGTACCAGCGATATTCCAGCACCTCGTGGTACAGCTGCGCCGACTCGCGCTTGCCGCGCAGGTTCTCCGGGACCGCGTTCACCACCGGCTCGAAACACTGCGTCAGCCACTGATGGGCCACGATCGCCTCGTCGGCGCCCTGCTGCCCCGTCCGCGCCCGGAACGTGTCAAGGTCGTTCAGCAGTCGCCGCGCCTGGTTCTCCTCGGTGTCGAGGCCGGTCAGCCGCAGCAGGCGCCGTGAGTGGTGGCCGGCGTCGACGACCTTCGGCTGGATCCGGATGCGTGCCCCGTCGACGTCGGTGATGATGTCGAGCTCGGCGACGTCGAATCCCAGCGCGTTCAGCCGGCGTACGCGGCGCTCGATCCGGTGCATCTCCGACGGCTGGAACTCCTCCGCGCCCGTCAGCTCGTGCCACAGCTCGCGATAGCGGTTCTCGATCGTGTCGACCAGGTTCTGCGGGTCGAGCGCGTCGTCCAGCAGGCCGCCCGCCTGCAGGTCGCAGAACTCGCCGAAGAGGTTCGTGCGGGCGATCTGCAGGTCGTGCTCGCGCTGGCCGTCGGTGAGGCGCTCGTGCAGCTCGCCGGTCTCCGCATCGACCAGATAGGCCGCGAACTCGCCCGCATCGCGCCGGAACAACGTGTTGGACAACGACACGTCTCCCCACAGGAAGCCGATCAGGTGTAGCCTCGCCAGCAGCACCACCAGCGCGTCGACCAGTCGCGTCACGGTCTCTTGGCGTACGCCGCGGTTGAACAGCGAGCGGTAGGGCAGCGAGAACTTCAGGTGGCGCGTGATCAGCACCGGGTCGAGCGCCATGCCGTCCGCGTCCTGCCTCCCCGTCACCACGCCGATGGGCTCCACGCTGGGCGTGTGGAGACGCATAAGGTCGTGCAGCAGCCGGTACTCGTGGATCGCCAGGTGCTCGAGTACCTCCTTGGCCGCGTAGACCTGGTCGCCGATGGGGATGAATCTCACCACGTGACGCGAGATGCCGCGGGGGAGTGCGACCAGGTGCTCCAGCGGCCACTCCTCGAGCGGTACGTCCCAGGGCAGGGGGATCAGCCGGGCGTCGGGCTTCGCGGAGAGGAATCGGGGCACGGGACCAGTGTGGCACCCCCGCCCCAGCCGCCACCACAGCCATTTCATAAAAACTGTGAATATCTCAGGATCTGCTTGGTTTTCGTTCAGGTCTGCCTAGGGTCGACCCGTCCGAAGGTCACGAACCAAGGAGAAACATGTCCACCAACCATCTCTTCGCGCCGCGCCGGCTCGCCGCCGGCGTGCTGGGGGCCGGCATCCTGCTGGGCTCACTCACGTCCCTGGTCTCCCCGGCCGAGGCCGGCGTACGCCACGACCCGCGGCCCGGCACCTCCTCAGCCCGTCCGGCACCCGATCGTCCCGACGGCGACGGGGCCGCGCGCACCCCCGCGCGGTCGTCGACCCGGAGCAGCAGCGGCGCGACAGAAGGCGGCACGAACCGCAGCACCACAACCGGGAGCGACACCTCCGCTGGCGACACGTCCACCGGCGACAACTCGGATGCAGGCACGGGCGACACCTCCGGCACGCTCACGGGCACTGACGGCCTGCAGCCGCAGACCGAGGTCGTGCTCGATGAGATCCGCTCGAGGTTCCCGCAGGTCACCGACATCGGTGGCGTACGCGCCGACCCCCTTCCCGACCACCCGTCGGGTCGTGCGCTGGACCTGATGATCCCCGATCCCACGTCGGCCCAGGGCAGGGCACTCGGCGACGAGATCGCCGCGTACCTGAAGGAGAACGCCGACCGGCTCGACGTGAGCTACGTCATCTGGCGTCAGCACATCTGGAGCACTCAGCGCGCGTCGGAGGGATGGCGCGCGATGTCCGACCGGGGCTCGGCGACCGCCAACCACATGGACCACGTCCACGTCACGGTCGGCTGAGCCGCGGGAGGCGCCGAAGGGCTCCCCGGGCGAACCGGGGAGCCCTTCGGATGGTGCGGGTGACGTCAGCTGATGCGGTCGCCCGTGGCGTTGTCGAACACGTGCACGTGGGCCGGGTCGACCGCCAGGCGCACCTGACTCCCACGCTGCGGAGGACGACGGGACGAGATGCGGGCGACGACCTGCTGGGCGGTCATCTTGTCGGCGTCCGACAGCCCGACAGGCGTGCCGTACAGGTAGGCATCGGCGCCCAGCTCCTCGACGACGGCGACGTCGATGCCGATGCCGTTGTCGTCGGGGGCCAGGCCGAGGTTCTCGGGGCGGATGCCGACGGTGACGGCGTCACCGGAGGCGCGGCCGAGGACCTCGCGCGAGACCGGGACGGTGAAGTCGCCGACGGCCACTCCACCATCGGAGACCTTGCCCTCGACCAGGTTCATGGCCGGCGAGCCGATGAAGCCGGCGACGAATAGGTTCTTCGGGGTGTCGTACAGCGCCAGCGGCGAGTCGACCTGCTGGAGCAGGCCGTCCTTCATCACGGCGACGCGGTCACCCATCGTCATGGCCTCGACCTGGTCGTGGGTCACGTAGACGGTGGTGACGCCCAGGCGGGTCTGGAGCGCGGCGATCTGCGTACGCGTCGACACGCGCAGCTTCGCGTCGAGGTTCGACAGCGGCTCGTCCATGAGGAAGACCTGCGGCTGGCGGACGATGGCGCGGCCCATGGCCACACGCTGACGCTGGCCGCCCGACAGGGCCTTCGGCTTGCGCTCGAGGTATTCCTCGAGGCCCAGCAGCTTGGCGGCCTCCATGACGCGCTGGTCGCGCTCCTGCTTGGAGACGCCCTGCATCTTCAGTGCGAACCCCATGTTGTCGCCGACCGTCATGTGCGGATAGAGCGCGTAGTTCTGGAACACCATGGCGATGTCGCGGTCCTTCGGCGGAAGGTCGGTGACGTTCCGGTCGCCGATGTAGATGTCGCCCGAGTTGACCTCCTCGAGACCTGCGAGCATGCGCAGCGACGTGGACTTGCCACAGCCCGAGGGGCCGACGAGCACCATGAACTCGCCATCGCCGATCTCGAGGTTGAGCGCCTTGACGGCGGGGTGGTCCGCACCCGGGTAGACGCGCGTGGCGTCCTTGAAACTGACGGTTGCCATTGTTCCGTTGTGTCCTTCCACGGGCAGGTACGTGCCCGACGATCCGTAGTGGAATAGCGCCCGGGCAGACGCCCGAGGTGTCCTCATCATGTCACCCGGTCGACCCCGAGTCACCGCACGGGCGCCCGATGGACACCAAGATGTGACCAAACAGTCAAGAACGGGTCAGCACTCGACGATGTTCACGGCGAGCCCGCCGCGGGCCGTCTCCTTGTATTTGATCTTCATGTCCTGACCGGTCTCCATCATCGTCTTGATGACCTGATCGAGCCGGACCTTCTGGGTCCCGTCGCCGTAGAGGGCCAGGCGCGCGGCGTTGATGGCCTTCACCGACGCGACGGCGTTGCGCTCGATGCAAGGAATTTGCACCAGGCCACCCACCGGGTCGCAGGTGAGGCCCAGGTGGTGCTCCATCCCGATTTCGGCGGCACACTCGACCTGCGCCGGCGTACCTCCCAGGACCTCGGCCAGCGCGCCCGCGGCCATCGAGCACGCCGTGCCCACCTCGCCCTGACAGCCCACCTCCGCGCCGGATATCGACGCCGTCTGCTGGTAGATCGAACCGATCGCCCCCGCGACCAGCAGAAAGCGATGCACCGCGTCGACATCGGTGTCGGGGACATAAGTGACCGCGAAGTGCAGCACCGCCGGGATGATGCCCGCCGCGCCGTTGGTCGGCGCGGTCACCACGCGGCCGCCGGACGCGTTCTCCTCGTTGACCGCCAGCGCCCACAGGTTCACCCAGTCCATCGCCGCCATGGGGTCGGCCGCGTCGCGGAAGCGCCCGGCGTCCTTCTCCAGGCGGGCCTTCAGCTCGGCCGCGCGCCGGCGTACGCGGAGGCCGCCCGGAAGGGTGCCCTCTGTGCCCATGCCCTTGTCGACGCAGGCCTGCATCGTCTCCCACAGGCGCGTCAGGCCGGCGCGTACCTCGTCCTCGCTGCGGCGGGCGCACTCGTTGGCCAGCGCCACCTCGCTGATCGACAGGCCGGTGCGCTCGCAGATCTCGAGCAGCTCGGCGGCCGTGCGGAACGGGTGGGGGACCGGTGTCGGGTCGGGGACGATCTCGGGGGTCCCCGAGCCGTCGTCGTCGAGGACGAAGCCGCCGCCGACCGAGTAGTAGGTGCGCTGGGCGACCTGGCGCTTGCCCGACCAGGCGGTGAACGTCATGCCGTTGGGGTGGAACGGCAGCCGACGGGTGCGATGGAGCACGAGGTCGGTGGCGGTGTCGAACGCGATGCGGCGCGTGCCGCCCAGCCGCAGCAGGCCCGAGGCCTCGATAGCCTCTGTGCGGGCGGGCGCGGCGTCGGTGTCGACGGTCTCGGGGTCGTCACCCTCGAGACCCCACATCACCGCCCCGCGCGAGCCGTGGCCGTGACCGGTGGCTCCGAGCGAGCCGAACAACTCGGCCTTCACCCGCGTCACGTCGTCCAGCAGGCCCTCCTCGGCGAGGGCGTCGACGAACCGGCGCGCGGCCCGCATGGGGCCCACGGTGTGGGACGACGATGGTCCGATGCCGATCTTGAACAGGTCGAATGCGCTCACGGTCACGGGTGAAGTCTGCCCAATATCCGAGACACGTCAAGACCTATGCTTGCGCGCGTGACTGACGACGAGGCGGCCCGACCGGCCGAGGACGCGTGGGAGCCGACCAACGCTGAGCTGCCGGCCGACCCCGACCGGGCCGACCCCGACCGGGCCGACGGTGGCGAGCCCGACGAGAAGCCGTGGTGGGACGACCCGAACCTCCCGTGGAGCAAGGAGCCGACGCGCGCCGACATGACGTGCTTCTGGCTGATCGCCGCGCTCGGCGTGTACGGCATGGCGCTCCTTCCCTTCCGCGCCGTGCTGATCACCAGGCCCTACCTGGCGGCCTGCCTGACCGGCTCACGCACCGGCGTGGTCATGATCGGCGCCCTGGCGGCCACCCACCACGACGTGCGCTGGCTGCCGATGTGGTGGCTGTTCGCCACGCTCAGCGTGATGAAGTTCGACCCGGTCTACTTCTGGGCCGGCAAGCTGTGGGGGCGCGGCGTCTTCGAGATGGTGGCCGGCCGCTCGCCGCGCGCGCGGCGCAACGCCGAGCGCGCCGAGAGGTTCGCCCACCGCTACGAGGTGCCGGCCATCCTCGTGACCTACCTGCCGATCCCGCTGCCCGCCGCGGTCGTCTACGCGACCGTCGGCGCGGCGGGGATGACGTGGCGGAGGTTCCTCACCGCCAACTTCGCGTTCGCCGGCATGCTGCAGGCCATCTACATGTACCTCGGCTATCGCATCGGCGAACCCGCCGTGAAGGTCGTCGCCGAGTACGGCAGGTGGGCCTGGTACGTCTCGCTGGCCATCATCGTGGTGATGATCGGGTCCTACGTGGTCTCCCAGCGCCGCCGCGCCCGGGAGGGTGCCGACGCCTGACGCCCGCGGTCAGCGCGGTGGGGGAGCCGGTGGTACGCCCGGCGGGCGTCCCTGCGGACCCTGCCCGTACGGGGGCGGCTGCTGCGGCCGGGCCGGGCCGTGCGCCGGCTCCTGCTCCGAGTGTGGCGGGAACTGCACCTGATGGGGGCGTGCCTGCTGGGGGAAGGGCTGCTGGGGGCGCGCCTGCTGCGGTTGCTGCGAACCGGGCTGGCGGCCACCCGCGTACGGCTGCCCGGGCTGCCACGGCACCGGGCGCGAGGCGCTGGGCAGCGAGGCGACGGAGGGCTGGGTACGCGGTGGCGTGCTGTGCTCGGCGGGCTGCTGGGGACGCTGGTGGGCCGGGGCCGGGGTGCTGGCCCCGCGGCGCGACAGGGCGGTGGCACCCTTGGCGTGGCGCCAGCCGCGGTCGCGTTCCTGGGCCGGCGCCGGGTGGGGGCCGGTGTGGGGTGAGGCCGCCGTGTGACGGCCCGTGGTCTCGTCGTCGGCGGTGTCGTCGCCGGGGCGTCGGTGGCCGCGCAGGGCGACGAGCGTCCACACACCCGCCAGCAGCACGACCGCACCCCCGCCCACGGGGAACCACAATCGCTGGGCGCGCCGCTCGGCGACCATGTCGTCGTACGTCTTGCGGACCGGGCCCGCCTTGCCCACGATGTCGCAGATCTGGCCCGGGGTCATCGCGCGGCTGCCGCACTCGGCGGCGAGGGGGTCGATGCGCAGGCCCCACACGACGAGGCCCACCCCGACGAGCGCGAGGACCAGAGGTCGGTAGATCCGCTCGAGCATCGAGGTCCTCCTGGGCGCGTCCGACGTGTTGCCCGAGTCTTTCACCCCCGGGGCCATCACCGGAACAACGCCTTCTTGCCGTTGGGATCGGCCATCATGCGGCCGCCGTCGTGGGCCACCCCGCGCACGACGAACATCGACTGCCGCTCGGTGATCCTCGCCCCGAACACCGAGGGGAGATAGGCCCAGTAGTTGCGGCCGCGCTCGTAGCGGTTGGAGCCCTGGGACTGGGCGCCGCACTCGATGTCCATCGACGACGACTTCGGGTCGTTGTCGGCGTCGCCGAGCAGATACACCACGTCGCGGCTGGCGTAGCGGCGCTGCAGCTCCTCGGGGGTCCACTGGCGCATGTAGGTGTTGCGCTCGCTCATCCCGTAGCGGTAGCGGTCGTAGTGGGGGCACGTCAGCAGCAGCTTCGGGTCGACCCCCGGGCGCTTGCTGGTGAAGTAGAGGTAGGACGACGGGTTGGCGATCACGAACCTGGTGGCCTCGACCGGGGTGCCGGCCGCGTACCTGTTGATGAACTGGCCGCCGCCGGAGAAGCCCGCCATGACGCGGCTCGTGCGGGGCACCCGCGAGGCGAGGTTGTCGAGGACCGCGAACGAGCTGATGGGCGCGTCGGTGTTGAGCGACACATCACCCTGGGACCAGCCGTAGAACGACCAGTGCAGCTGGTTGCGGTGGTCGACGCCCGAGTCGGTCGCCATGGGGAAGCGCGGGGCGACCACCATGGTCGTCCGCAACTCGTCAGCCGTGCCCGCCTTCATCACCGCGCCAGCGGCGTTGCACGAGCCGCGGTCGTTGCCGTGGATCATGAAGATGACCCGCCGCACGGTGGCAGGCGGCCGGTCGATCGAACCGTTGCCGCAGTACTGCACGAGCTTGCCGCCGACGATGGTCGAGCGCAGCGTCGGCTTGTCGTCGAGGGCGTCGTCGGAACGAGGCGACTCGTCCTCCGGGAAGGGTTCGTGCAGCGCGGGGGGGTGGCGCAGCGGCGCCATGACCTGCGGGCGGTCCGAGCGGGGGCCGCCGACGGCGGTGAGGAGCGCGAGCGCGATGAGGGCGATCCGGGCACGGTTCCACATGGTCTACCTCGGCACCACCGCGAACAGCTGCTCCTCGAACGGCCTGCGGAGCGTCTTGATGTAGGTCTTGGTGAGGTGGTTGTCGTCCATGTAGACGTAGGTGTTGCCGATGACGCCGTTGCACATGCCGGCGGGGCAGAAGTATTCGGTGAGGTCCATCTGCGCCATCCGCGGGTCGAGCATGTCGAGGGGGGACACCGGCGCGAGCTTCTCGGCCACCGGCCGCGTGCACTTCCCCTCGTCGTTGCCGAACTGCTGGACGCACTCGGGCATCTGCTGGCTCCAGCGCGGGTTGTCGCGCATGTTGACGACCTTGATCCCGGCGTCGAGGACGGGACGCATCATCTCCGAGTAGCCCTCCACGATCTCCTCGGCCGAGCTGTTGGCGTGGGCGCGGGTCGCGGTCGAGAACACGAAGTCGGGCTTGAGCCTGACGATGGCGTCGACGGTGTTGCGGCCGTATTCGACGCACCCGTCGTCGACCCACTGGCCCTTGGTGGCGACGCGGCACGAGCTGCGCGACCAGATGAGCACGCGCCAGTTGTTATCCTTGGCGATGGGCTCGATCACCGACATCCACTGGCGGCTGTGGGAGTCGCCGATGACGACGACGGTCTTGCGCGGCTGGCCCTGGGCGGGGACCTCGTGGCACTGCGCCCCGAACGGCGGGGTGGGCTGGACGCCCATGGGGCAGTCCTGCAGCGGGGGCCAGTCCTGGGCGACGATCGTGTCCCCGGGGGCGACGTTGCGTGTCGAGCTGCCCGGCGGCACGGGTACGCCGGGCGTGGCCAGGGCGTTGCCGCTGGTGTCGGGCGGGGATACGGGCTTGCCGCTGCCGGAGTCCTTGACGGGCTTGTCGAGCAGGAACACGACCCCCAACGCGACGGTCAGGACGGTGACGATGGTGATCAGGCCGGCCTGCCAGGACTTCAGTGCACCCCACTGGTTGAAGCGGCGTTCGACGAGCCGGGTCGCCACGTCGGCCAGCGCCACGGAGATCGCGATGACGGCGAGCCCGTCGAGCAGCCCGACCTGCTTCACGCCCGTCGCGCCCATCCACAGCATGTAGACCGGCCAGTGCCACAGGTAGAGACCGTACGCGCGGTCGCCGAGGAACCTCAGCGGCGACGAGGCAAGCCAGTACGCGGCGGTCCCGCGCCCACCGTCGGAGCCGGCCATCACGATGGCTGCCGCGCCGAGCGACGGGACGAGCGCCGCGGGCCCGGGGAAGGGCTCATGGCCGACGGTCATGCCGCAGGTGATGATCGCGACGAGGCCGCCCCAGCCCAGCGCGGTCGCCAAGGGTCGGGGGAGCCTGATCGTCGGCGCGAGGGCCAGCAGCGAGGCGAGCGAGAACTCCCAGATGCGGGCGAAGGTGTTGAAGTAGGCACCCGTGGGATTCGACGAGATCTGGCGCAGGGCGTACGTCATCGAGAACAGCGTCAGGACGCCGAAGACGATGCCGAGGGTGAGCCGGATGTTGATCTTCATGGAGCGGGCCAGGAAGACCGCCAGGCCCATGATGAGCGCCCACGCGATGAAGACCTGGCCCTGCATCGACAGCGACCAGAAGTGCTGCAGCGGGCTGGTGCCGGACCGGTCGGGGCTGTTGTAGTCGGTGGCCAGATTGATCAGGGCCCAGTTCTGGTAGTACAGCAGCGACGCCTTCGCCTGGTCGAAGACCACCGGCAGGCGTGTCGGGGCGAGGATCAGCAGCGACGCCACGCACGTCGACAGGATGACCAGCGCGGCCTGGGGGATGAGCTGGCGGAATCGCTTGACGAGGAAGTTGCCCGTGTCGAATTTCTCGCCCTGGCGGACGAAGCTCATCGTCATCAGGTAGGCCGAGATCATCAGGAAGATGTCGACGCCCCCGGAGACGCGGCCCACGCCCCACAGGTGGTAGACGACGACCAGGGCGATCGCCAGGCCGCGCAGGCCGTGGATCTCCATGCGCCGCGGGGATCCGGAACGCGTACGCGGGACGTCACGGGTCCTGGGCGTGGCGCGGGGAGCCGGGCGTCCACCGGTCCGGGAGCGTGCGCGTACGGCCCTGCCCCTCGGGACGCTCGTGGCGGGTCGGCTCAAGGGGATACCTCTCGGGTCGGCGATCACACGCTTCTTCCAGAGCCCCCGACAGGATTCGAACCCGCGACCCTCGCTTTACAAGAGCGACGCTCTACCAACTGAGCTACAGGGGCAGCGGGCCCATTGTGCCCGGTTCCGGCGTCAAGCCGAAATGTCGGCCCCCGGGGCCGCCACGAACGCACGACCGGTGCCGGAGATGCCGACGTCCTCGCGGGCGTCGACGAAGGCGGCCTGGCCACGCCCGAGGTCGATCGAGGTGTCGTCGCCGACCAGCCGGAGGGCCCCCTCGACGACGAGCACGATGCGGGCGCCGCCGACACCGGGCAGGTCCGTGGTGCCGGTGACCTCGTACAGCTCGAACTCCGGCGACGGGGTCGGGTAGCGCAGGACGCCCGGCCCGTCGGCCATAGGGGCGATCGTCGGCGGCAGGCTGGGGCGGAAGTCGACGACCGTCGCGAGCTCGTCGACGTCGACGTGCTTGGAGGTCAGCCCGCCGCGCAGCACGTTGTCCGACGACGCCATGATCTCGATGCCTGTGCCGTGCAGGTAGGCGTGGAGGTTGCCCGCGGGCATGAAGAACGCCTCGCCGGGGGCCAGGACCACGCGGTTCATCAGCAGGGCGGCCAGCACGCCCGGGTCGCCCGGGTAGTCGCGGCCCACCTCGACGGCGGTGCGGCAGAACAGGCCGAACTCGGAGTCCTCGTCCGCGTGCGGCGTGGCGGCCTCGACGACCGACGCGACCAGGTCGGCGCCTTCGGCTCCCAGCGACAGGACCTCGAGGAAGACGCGGGCGATGCCGTCGTTGTCGGCCAACGGCTCGACCAGCTGGCTGGCCTCGTCGACGCCGAGGCGCTCCACGAGGGCCTGCGTACGCACCGGGTCGCGGAACCCGCACAGGCCGTGGAACTCGGTGAGCGCGACCATGGCCTCGGGCTTGGGCCAGTCGTCGCGGTAGCTGCGGTGGGGCGCGTCCAGCGGGATGCCGGCGGCGTCCTCGCGGGCGTGGCCCTCCTCGGCCTGCGCGCGCGAGGGATGGGTCTGGAGGGAAAGCGCGCGGGACGCGGACAAGATCTTCATGAGATAGGGCAGCCGGTCGCCGAAGCGGTCACGGGTGGCGGCGCCCAGGACCTCGGGTTCGGCGGCGACGACCTCGATCAGGCTCCGGCCGTCGGCGGTCGTCGACGACGCGCGGTGGTGGGCGCCGAGCCAGAGCTCGGCCTGCGGCTGGTCGGTCGGTTCGGTGCCGAGGACGGACGCGATGCCGTCGGTCGATCCCCAGTCGTACGCCTGGACGACACCCTCGATCTTGAACATGCCTCACTCCTGTCGCGAACGTGTCCTGCGATGGTACCCACGGGTACGCGGAGGAGCCCGCGGAGGCTTCCTGCGACGCGCTCGAGGAATGACATGGCTGTGATTCCTGCCGTAGGGTGGGGGGCATGTCCGAAGCACTGCACACACACGGCGACTCGGCCGCGTCGTCCGGCCTGAGCGCCCGGGACGCTGAGATCCTCGACTTCGAGCGCCAGTGGTGGAAGTACGCCGACGCCAAGGAGCAGGGCATCCGCGAGCAGTTCCAGATGTCGGCCACCCGCTACTACCAGGTGCTCAACGCCCTGATCGACAAGCCCGAGGCCCTCGCCCACGACCCGCTGCTGGTCAAGCGCCTGCGCCGCATGCGTGCCTCGCGCCAACGTGCCCGTTCGGCGCGCCGTCTGGGCTTCGACCTCGACGACTGAACCGACCCGCGCCATCCGCGGACGCACGAGGGCCCCGCTCCTGGTGAAGTGGAGCCCTCGTGCCGCGCCGGTCAGCGCTGGATGTCGCCGATCGTGCTCGACGGATCGTTGCCGAATTCGGTGGTGCCCTTCGTCTGTCCCTTGTCGATGGGCTTGACGAACGGCTTGTTGTATTTCTTGTTGGCGTCCTTGAGCGTGTCGTAGATGTCGCCGCCGCGCTCGCCCAGCAGGTCCTTCGAGTCGAACTTCGGGAGCTTGGGGGCCTCCGTGACCGGGATCGTGCTGTTGGGCACCTGGTGACGGCCGCGGGGGGCCGGGCGGGTCGCGCCCGAGGCGATGATGTTGCGCGACTTCGAGAACAGCGACTGCGAGACGCGCGAGAGAGCTCGGGCGGCGTCATCGAACATCTTGCCGCTCATGCCCATCTTCTTGGCGAGCTTGGACAGGACGCGCATCAGCTTGGCGAGCTTGCTGGTGACCTTGGCGCCGATGAGCGCCATCTTCGCCGAGAACCATCCGGTGAAGGCGGCGACCGATGCGCCGAGGGACGGCACGGCGGAGGCCGCGGCGATGATCGCGGCTGTGACGACCTCGGTGACGAAGTCCTTGATCATGTTCCAGATGAAGTCGCGGAACATGGCCACCACGGTGCCGGCGACGCTCACCCAGTCGGCCATCTTGGCGGCGGCGCCGCTGGCAGCCTTGAAGTTCTCGTTCACGTTGACAAGGACCTGGGTGTAGGCGTCGGACGACGGGCCGGTCCAGCCGGGAAGCTGACCGGCGGTCTCCGCGTGCTCGTTGGCCGTCTTGGCGAGGTTCACGGACACGCGCTGCCACTTCTGGGCGTGCTCGAAGATGCCGTCGGGGTTGCCGAGCAGGAAGTCGACAGTCTCCTTGAGCCAGGAGATGTTCTTGACCAGGATGTCCATCAGCGCGCCGACGGCAGCACCCACCAAGGTGTTGAGGGGGTCGAGGACCGCACCGAGGACACCCAGCGCGACGTCGCCGACGGCGGTCAGATCGCCCAGGGTGGTCTCGCCGTCGGTCCAGTGCTTGCCGGCGTTGACCAGGTCGGAGTAGACCGGGATGGTGATCGTCGCGTTGCCGACCTTGGCGTCGGGCAGGGGCTGGGCGGTCATCGGGTCCTCCGTCCGGTGTCCTCGATCTGTTCGAGGATGACCTTGCTCAGGTCGACGTTCGACTGCTCGGCGGCGTCATAGAGGTCGGCCGTGGTCTTGAAGGCCTCCGTGGCGGTGGTCGAGACGCGGCCGAGCTCCTTGATGGCGCCCGTGTTCGCGGCGTTGCCGATCGCAAGGATCGGGCACAGGATCGGGCTGGCGAAGAGGCCGTACATCTTCCAGTCACCGAAGCCCAGCCCGTTGGCCTCGCCGACGAGTGCTTGGGTCTTCGAGTCGACGGTCTGCAGCGACTGGTGGTGCGCTCGCATCTCGGCGACCGAGTAGGTCTCGCTCATGGGTCCTCCTTGGATGGCTCTCACGAACACTAGGTGTGCCCGGGTGCGATGGGTGGGCCCGGGGCGGTGGAACGTTCCCTGATCAGAGGCCGAGGGCGTCGCGGGTCTCGTCGGGGACCTCGAGGCCCGAGCCGGTCAGTCGCCGGGTCAGCTCGCGGCCCGCCTCGGAGCGCGCGGCCGCGTACGCGTCCATGAACCGCTCGGCGAGGTGGTCGGAGCCCTTCCGGGCGAACGCCGCCCGGAACCGGGTCGCGAGGACGGAGCCCGCGGCGTTGACGGTGATCTCGACCTCGTCGTTCGCGCCGGTGCCCTCCACCTGCTGGACGAGCGTCGGAAGGCCGGCCGACCGGCGTTTGAGCGCGTCCATCTCGGCCTCGAACTGGGCCTGCATCTGTTCGGGCGGCACGGTGCTGCGGTACTGCTCATAGCCGATCTCGCGCGCGATCTCCGCCGGGTCGATCGACTCGTCGTCGCTGTCGAGGCGGTTCAGCACGTCGTCGAGGAGGTCCTCGATCTCGTCGGTGGTCATGGCGCGCTCGGCCTCGGCGCGCAGACCTTCGGCGCTCGGTGCCGGCAGCTCCTCGTCGGAACGCAGCCGGTCGCGCTCATCGGCGACCTCTTCGGGGGCGGCGTCCTCCACGCCCCTGGCCGCCTGCTCGTCACCGAAGGCGTTGCGGACCACGTCCGCGGACGCGTGATTGGCGCGGGCGGAGCCCTCCAGCAGGGTCCGGCGTACCTCCTCGGTCAGCTGGGGTGCGCTGAGCGAGAGCGCCGAGTCGTCGAACTCGATGCCGACGACGTGGGCCCCGAGCAGCTTGACCCGAAGGTGGTCGGAGGTCGCCTCGACCGCCGAGGCGGCGAGCGCGGCCTGAGTGCGCTGGGCCCGGGCGTCGAAGGCCCGCACGTCGGCCTCCATCTTGGCAAGAATGCACCGCGGGTCGGGCATCGGCGGCATGTTCGGGGGGAGGTTCGTCATGGCTCGCAGCCTAGGAGCGTCGTGGCTCACTCGTGCGGGCCCAGCGGTGCGGTGTGCGCAGATAGCCTCCGGCCTCCAGGTCGGCCGCCCGCTCGAACGGGTTGTACGCGGCCCGGTCCCCGCTGACGAGGACGGAGACGCCCATGGCGGCCGCGTACATCGGTAGGAATGGCAGGCCGAGGCAGGCCATCCACTGCCAGGCGTGCTCGTCCTCGTGGGCGAGCGTGCCGGGCACCGACTCCTCGAGAGTGGCGAAGTCGTGGGCGGTGACGACAACGTTGCCGACGGTGAACGCCCCGGCTACGGGGAAGCCGAACCGATATCCCTCGGCCAGCCAGAGCCCCCGCGGACCCCGGCGTACGCGGGCCCGGCCGACCCGTGCCACGGCCAGGCCGAGCGGCGTGGAGAGGTTGGCCCAGTTGGCGGCGCGGCGTAGCGCGAGGAAGGCGTTCACCCCGCCATTGTCGTGGGCCGGGACTGTTTGCACTCGGATGGGGCGAGTGCTAAAAATGAGGGTGTTAGCACTCTCGGCAAGAGAGTGCCACCGTCAAGTCCGGTGAGGCGCTGTGGCGCCGTCCGTCGCGGGCATCGACTTGACGTATGAAACGTTGACCAATGGGGCTTCGGCCCCCGACGCGGGAGGACTCCCGGAACACCATGGCAAAGCTCATCGAATTCAACATCGAGGCCCGCCGCGGGCTCGAGCGTGGCATGAACACGCTCGCCGACGCGGTCAAGGTCACCCTCGGCCCGAAGGGCCGCAACGTCGTGCTCGAGAAGAAGTGGGGCGCCCCCACGATCACCAACGACGGCGTCTCCATCGCCAAGGAGATCGAGCTCGAGGAGCCGTACGAGAAGATCGGCGCCGAGCTCGTCAAGGAGGTCGCCAAGAAGACCGACGACGTCGCGGGCGACGGCACCACCACCGCGACCGTGCTGGCCCAGGCGATGGTCCGCGAGGGCCTGCGCAACGTCACCGCCGGCGCCAACCCGATGGGCCTGAAGAAGGGCATCGAGGTCGCCACGAAGGCCATCTCTGACGAGCTGCTCGGCATGGCCACCGAGATCGAGACCAAGGAGCAGATCTCTGCGACCGCCTCGATCTCCGCCGCTGATACCACCGTCGGCGAGATCATCGCCGAGGCGATGGAGAAGGTCGGCAAGGAGGGCGTCATCACGGTCGAGGAGTCGAACACGTTCGGCCTCGACCTCGAGCTCACCGAGGGCATGCGCTTCGACAAGGGTTACATCTCGCCCTACTTCGTCACCGACGCCGAGCGCATGGAGACGGTGCTCGACGACCCCTACATCCTGATCGTCAACTCGAAGGTCTCGGGCCTCAAGGACCTCCTGCCCGTCCTCGAGAAGGTCATGCAGTCGGGCAAGCCGCTCGTCGTCATCGCCGAGGACGTCGAGGGCGAGGCCCTCGCCGGCCTGATCGTCAACAAGATCCGCGGCACCTTCAAGTCCGTTGCCGTCAAGGCCCCGGGCTTCGGCGACCGTCGCAAGGCCATGCTCGGAGACATCGCGATCCTCACGGGTGGCCAGGTCATCTCTGAGGAGGTCGGCCTCAAGCTCGACGCCGTCACCCTCGAGCTTCTCGGCCAGGCCCGCTCGGTCCGCGTGACCAAGGACGAGACCACCATCGTCGAGGGCGCGGGCGACTCCGATCAGATCGCCGGCCGCGTCCAGCAGATCCGCAACGAGATCGAGAACAGCGACTCCGACTACGACCGCGAGAAGCTGCAGGAGCGCCTCGCCAAGCTGGCCGGCGGCGTGGCCGTCATCAAGGTCGGCGCGGCCACCGAGGTCGAGCTCAAGGAGCGCAAGCACCGCATCGAGGACGCCGTCCGCAACGCCAAGGCTGCCGTCGAGGAGGGCATCGTCCCCGGCGGCGGTGTCGCCCTGATCCAGGCCGCGAAGAAGGCCAACGTCGAGGGTCTCGAGGGTGACGAGGCCACCGGCGCCCAGATCGTGTTCTCCGCCTGCTCGGCCCCGCTGAAGCAGATCGCCGTGAATGCCGGTCTCGAGGGTGGCGTCGTCGCGGAGAAGGTCGCCGGCCTGGAGGCCGGTCATGGCCTGAACGCCGCGACCGGTGAGTACGTCGACATTGTCAAGTCCGGCATCATCGACCCGGCCAAGGTCACGCGCTCGGCGCTGCAGAACGCCGCGTCCATCGCCGCGCTGTTCCTCACCACCGAGGCCGTCATCGCCGACAAGCCCGAGAAGGCCCCGGCCATGCCGGGCGGCGCCGACGGCGGCATGGGCGGCATGGACTTCTGAGTCCAGCCGTTCTCTGAACGCAGCAGGAGGCGGTCCCCGCAAGGGGGCCGCCTCCTTCGCGTACCGGGTCTTCCCTCGCTACAACAGGCCGAAAACGTCACAACAGGCCGGCCAACGCCTGTTGTGAAGTTTTCGGCCTGTTGTGCGGGTCAGCGGTGCGTACGCGCCCACGCGCGGTGGGCCAGCGCCACGTACGCCACGACCGCGCCGGTGGCCGCGGTCGCAACGGCGAACAGGAGCGCGTACCGGCCCTGGCCGGCCCACGGCGCCATCAGGAACGTGCCCGCCGACGCGCCGAGGAACAGCGCGGTGACGAACAGCGATACGGCCGTGGCACGGGCGCGTGGTGCGACCTCGGTCGCCCAGCCCTGCAGCGAGGAGTGCATGACGGCGTTCGCCACACCCGTCAGCACGGCGGCGGCGGTCAGCGTCACCGGGTGCATCAGCGCGGCGAGGCCCCAGGCGGCCACGAGCGCGGCCCCGCCGACGGCGATGCGCTGCGTACGCGAGGTGCGGCGGGACAGCGGGCGCATCAGGCGCGTGCCGGCGATGACGCCGAGGCCGTAGGTGGCGCCCAGCGCCCCAGCGAGCGCGACGCCCACGCCGTCGGCCTGCAGCGCGGGCACGACGTAGGTGAGGATCCCCATGAGCACCGCGCCCTCGGTGAACGCGGCGACGTAGACGAGCGCGGGCCAGCGGCCGGCGGCCTCGCGCAGGGAGCGCTCGGTCGGGTCGGGGGTCGACGTCCGCAGGTCGCGGACGACCACGAGCATCGCCAGGCACGCGACAGCGGTGATCGCGAACGGGACCCGCCAGCTCGTCCACGCGGCCACGGCGCCGGTCACCAGCGTGGTGACGGCGTTGCCGACGGCGGCGTACGCCTGGAGGTCGCTGAGCGCGCGCACCTTCTGGGGCCCGGTGTACGTGTCACCGATGATCGTGAGCAGGGCGGGGTAGAGCGCGCCCATCGTCAGCCCGGCGAGGCCGCGGGCGAGCAGCAGCGGCACGAAGCCCGACACCAGCGCGCTCAGCAGCGAGCCGACCGCGGCGCCGAACAGCGCGAGGCGGAGCACGGTGCCGCGGCCCAGCCGGTCGCTGACCACACCCCAGGCGGGCTGGCCCAGCGCGTACAGCAGCGAGTAGATCGTCACCAGCTGGATCACCAGCTGCAGCGGGATGCCGGTCTGCCGCGCCATGATCAGCAGCATCGGCGGCATCCCGAACCGGTCGAAGAATGTCACGAACCCGAGTGAGCCGAACACCCACGTGGGCACGGCGGGGCGGTCGGCGTCTGTCACGCCGGTCAGGGTACGCGGGACCTGCACCCGACCGCGGCTTGGCTGGGGCCATGGCGACGTGGATCGAGCGATACCGAGACGGCGACAGGGGTGACCGAGTGCCCCACATGCTGCAGCTCTGACCTCCCTGCGAGACTGGCCCGATGGAAAGCATCGGAGTCGTCGACGGGCACAATGACCTTCCCTGGGCGCTGCGCTCGCAGCCGCGACCATACGACCTCGAGGCGTGCGACATCGCCGTCTCCCAGCCGCACCTGCACACCGACTTGCCGCGGCTCGCGGCCGGTGGCGTACGCGGCCAGTTCTGGTCGGTGTTCGTGCCGGGCGTGCCGTACGAGCCGACGACCGGCTCGCCGGTGGGCGACACGTTGGAGCAGATCGACTGCGTCCACCGTCTCGTCGAGCGCCATCCCGAGCGGCTCGCGCTCGTCACCACCTCGGCGGGGCTGACCGAGCTGTGCGAGCGGGCCGACGGTCCCGTCGCGTCGTTGCTGGGCGCGGAGGGCGGCCACTCGATCGACAACTCGCTGGGCGTCCTGCGGATGTTGTACGCGCTGGGCGTGCGCTACATGACGCTGACCCATAACGAGAACAACGACTGGGCCGACTCGGCGACCGACGAGCCGCGCCACGGCGGCCTGTCCGAGTTCGGCCGCGAGGTCGTCGCCGAGATGAACCGCCTCGGCATGATGGTCGACCTGTCCCACACCTCGCCCGACACGATGCGTGACGCGCTCGACACGTCCACCGCCCCGGTGATCTTCAGTCACTCGTCGGCCCGCGCCGTCAACGACCACCCCCGCAACGTGCCCGACGACGTGCTGGAGTGCATGGCCGCCGGCGGTGGCACGTGCATGGTGACGTTCGTGCCGAAGTTCGTGTCGCCGGCCTGCGCCGAGTGGTCGAGGAACCTCCAGGAGGCGGCGGGCGACCTGCACTGGCCCGACCCGGCGTACACCGAGCTCGCCGAGCGCTTCGAGGCCGAGCACCCGCGCCCGCGCGCGACCATCGACGACGTCGTCGCCCACCTCGACCACGTCCGCGAGGTCGCGGGCATCGACCACATGGGCCTCGGCGGCGACTACGACGGCGTGGACGTGCTGCCCGACGGGCTGGAGGACGTGTCGACCTACCCCCGCCTCATGGACGCGCTTCGCGGGCGTGGCTGGAGCCCGAGCGACTTGGAGAAGCTCGGCTGGCGAAACATCGCCGCCACCTTCGCCCGCGTCGAGGAGGCTGCTGGCAGACTCGTGCCATGAGCGGGCTTCTGGAGGTCATCGCCCTGCACGCCGACGACGCGCGGCGTGCGGAGGAGGGCGGCGCTGACCGCGTCGAGGTCGTCGGCACGATCGACCACGACGGCATGTCACCCACGCCCGACGTGGTGAAGGCCGTGCGTGCGGCCACGTCGATCGAGGTGCGGGTGACGCTGCGCCTGCGTGAGGGCTTCGGCACCGACGGCGGCGAGTTCGTACGCCTCCACGGCCTCGCCGCCAGCTATGTCGACGCCGGGGCCGACGGCATCGTGCTGGGCTTCCTCAACGGCCACGGCGAGGTCGACCTCGAGGTCTGCAACGCCCTGCTCGACGAGGGCGACTGGCCCTTCACGTTCCATCGCGCCATCGACTCCGCGTTCGACACCGACAAGGCGTGGCGGGCGGTGCGTACGCTGCCGCGGCTCGACCAGGTGCTCACCGCCGGCTCGGCGCGCGACGTCGAGCACGGCCTCGACGACCTGCTGTCCCGCGCCAAGGCCTCGCCGGAGGAGGCAGCGCTGATGATGGTCGGCGGGGGACTGCAGCCCGAGCACGTCGCCTGGCTCGCCCGGGCCGGCGTACGCGCCTTCCATATCGGCGCCGCGGCCCGGCCGCAGGGCTCGTTCAAGGCGTGGGTGGACGCCGATCTCGTGGCCTCGTGGCGCTCCCTGATCGACTCCGTGACGCGGGGGCACGCGTGACCGAGCCGTGCGACCTGACCGCCGACGAGCTGTCGCGGGCCTACGCGGCGGGTGACCTGACCCCCGACGACACCGCCGCCTCCGTCCTCGCCCGCATCGACGAGCGCGAGCCCGAGCTCAACGCCCTGTGGATCCTCGACCGTGACCGGCTGCTGGCCGACGCGCGCGCCGCGACGCTGCGCTGGCGCGGGGGGACGCCGCGCTCGGCGTACGACGGGGTGCCGGTGACGATCAAGGAGAACATCGCCCGGGCCGGGTGGCCGATGCCCGCGGGAACGGCGCTGGAGCCGCGCGTGCCAGAGAACAACGCGCCGATCACCGACCGCCTGCTGGAGGCTGGCTGTGTGATCGTGGGGGCCACCACCATGCCCGACTGGGGGATGCTGTCGTCCGGCGTCTCGTCGCGCCACGGCATCACGCGCAACGCCCTCGACCCTCACCTGACCGCAGGCGGCTCCTCGGCTGGTGCGGGCACGGCGGCCGCCGCCGGTTATGGGCCGCTGCACGTCGGCAGCGACATCGGCGGGTCCATCCGCCTGCCCGCGACGTGGCAGGGGCTGGCCAGCCTCAAGCCGTCGGAGGGGCTCGTGCCGCTCGACGTGCCCTACCTCGCGCGTGCGGCCGGGCCGCTGGCGCGCCGTGTCGACGACGTGGCCGCGCTGATGGAGGTCATCGCCGTCGCCGACCCGCGCGACTTCACCGCGCGGCCCTATCCGGCGGTGCAATACCGCGACACGCTCGACCCGCGCGGCCTGCGGGTCGGCGTCCAGCTCGACCCGGGGCCGGGCCTGCCGCTCGACCCGGGCGTCGCCGCGGTCGTCGAGCGCGCACTTGGCCGGTTGTCCGACGCGGGCGCGGTCCTTGAGCGGGTGGGCCCCTTCCTCACCGAGCCGGTCCTGGGGGGCATCGACGGGTTCTGGCGTACGCGTTCCCTCGCCGACCTGCGCCGCCTCGCCGGAGGCGAGCAGGACCTCGTCCTGCCGTGGGTGCGCCGCTGGGCCGAGGGCGGTACGCGGTTCGACGGGCCGGCGACGGTGGAGAACTACCAGCGCTTCGCCGAGCTGGCGAGGGTGACGCGGGCACGCACCGAGGCGTACGACCTGATCGTGTCGCCCGTCTGCCAGGTGGCCGCGTTCTCGGCGGAGGACCCGATGCCGTTCGCCGACGTCGACCTGCCGATGCAGCACATCTCGTACACGCTGCCGCACAACGCGTCGGGGCAGCCCGCAGGCACCGTCGACATCGGCGCGCTGCCGGATGGACGCCGGGTCGGCCTGCAGGTCGCCGCGCCGATCGGCGCCGACGGGCTGGTCGTCGCCGCGCTGCGCTGGTTCGAGACCACCTGAGACACCCCCGCGTGACACGGTTGCGCGGCTAGCCTTCGCGGCATGCAGAACCTCCTCGACTCGCTCCCCGCAGGCCTGCCGATCGGTGACGACTGGGCGCCGACCGCCGAGACCACGCCGATCGCGTTCCCGTACGACGGCTCGCACGTCGCCGATGCCCCGGTGGGCTCGGCCGCCCAGGCGCGCGCCGCGATCGACGCCGCCGAGGCCGTGCGCCGCCCAATGGCGAAGGCGACCGTGGGCGCCCGCAAGGCCGTGCTGCAGGCGGTGGCCGCAACGGTGCGCGAGAACACCGAGGCGCTGGAGCAGCTGCTCGTCCTCGAGACGGGCAAGCCGCTGGTGGACTGCCGCGTCGAGGTCGCCCGGACACTGTCGACGTGGGAGGCAGCCGCCGACGAGGTCACCCACCTGGTGGGGGAGACCGTCCCGCTCGACGTGCAGGCCGCGGGCGAGGGCATGGTGGGCTTCTTCACCCGCCGCCCCGCCGGCGTGGTGGTCGGCATCGCCGGCTTCAACTACCCGCTGCTGCTCGCCACCCACAAGGTCGCCTCCGCCATCGGCGCGGGCTGCCCCGTCGTGTGCAAGCCCGCACCGCAGACGCCGCTGGCGACGCTGTGGCTGGCCAAGATCGTCCGCGAGGCGCTGGCCGCCGCGGGTCTGCCGGCGGCGGCGTGCCAGCTCGTGACGGGAGGCGTCGACGTGGGCGACGCCCTGGTCACCGACGAGCGCGCCGCGATCGTGTCGTTCACCGGCTCCGCAGCGATCGGCCACCTCATCGCAAAGAACGCCGCGCCCCGCAAGGCCCTGCTGGAGCTCGGCTCGAACACCGCCCTGATCGTCGCCGAGGACGCCGACCTCGACCGCGCCGTCGACGCGGTGGTCCGTGGCGGCTTCTACGCCAACGGCCAGGCCTGCATCTCGGTGCAGCGCCTGCTGGTCCACGACGCGGTGGCCGTCTCGTTCCTGGACCGGCTCCAGGCACGCCTGCCGGAGGTCGTCGTCGGTGACCCGCGTGACCCGGCGACCCGCGTGGCGCCGGTGATCGACCAGAAGAACCGCGACCGGCTCACGTCCTGGGTCGCCGCCGCCGTCGAGGCCGGTGCCCGCGTGATCGCCGGCGAGGACGGCACCGCCGGCGAGGGGGCTTTCCGCCCGACGCTGGTGACCGACGTCCCGCGTGACGCCGAGCTGTGGTGCGAGGAAGTCTTCGGCCCGGTGGTCTGCGTGCAGCGCGTCGGCTCGGTCGACGAGGCCCTGGAGATCGCCAACGACTCGCGCTACGGGCTGCAGGGCGCGGTCTACACCGCCTCGCTCGCCACGGCCTTCGACGTGCTCGACCGCCTCGACGTCGGCGGCGTCGTCGTCAACGAGATCCCGGGCTTCCGCAGTGACGTCATGCCGTACGGCGGAGTGAAGGACTCTGGCATCGGCCGCGAGGGCCCGCGCTGGGCCATGGAGGAGTTCACCGTCACGAAGATGGCGATCATCCGGCCCTGAACGGAGGGCGGCGTGCCGAATCATCCGAGATTTCGCCCTGGCCCCCCTCTGGAGGGCTGCTGAGGTCAAACTTTCGCCTGACAGGGTCGGGAGCGACGTCGGGAGTCCGTCCATGACCGCATCCAACGGGGTGCGTCGGTGCATGGTCAACGGGTTTTCGTGGCGATCAGCACGGCCTGGCCGTCTCGCTCGGCACCGACCGCAGCCCGGTCGAGCCGCGCCACCTCGGTGAGCCCGGCACCAGACAGCGCACGGGACATCGCGTCGGCCGTGCGGCAGTGACGGACGAGCTCGACCTCCAGCCCCACCGCCCTGTAGGCAGGGGCGACGTCGCGCACGCCCTGACCGGTCTGGAACGCCACCAGCACCGCGCCGCCGGGGCGGGTGACGCGCGCCAGCTCGGTCAGCACGGCGGGCAGCCCGGCGTCATCGGTGTGGATGGTCGAGTACCACGAGAAGACCCCGTCGAAGGTCGCGTCGGCGTACGGCAGAGCGTCCAGTGAGGCCACGGCGGTCGCGTACGCCGGGTGGTCCTGCCGAGCGCGCCGCACCATGCCGCCGGAGAGGTCGACCCCCTCGGGGCGGCACCTGAGGCCGGAGAGCACGGGCAGCATGCGGCCCCCCCCGCAGCCCGCATCGAGGACGCGCCGCTGGCCCGGCAGAAGTGCGGCGAAGTGCGCGATCATCGCGACGTCCACGGGCTGCTCGGGCTCGGTGCCCCGGAAGTGGTCGGCGTACGTGTCGGCGACGGTGTCGTAGGCCCCGGCCACCCCGCTCATGCCGTGCAGTCCCGCTCGACGCGGGCGACGTGGTCGCTGTACCACAGCGTGCGGCCGTCGGCTCTGGGCGCGCTCGTGCTCGGTGACCTGCTTCCACGCCCGAGCAGACGCGCGGTCGGCCCAGTAGCTGACGGTGATCCCCAGGCCCGTCTCCGGATCGCGTGCGGACTCGATGCCCGAGTAACCGGGCTGTGCGGCAGCCAGTGACGCCCCGTGTAGGGCGTCGAGAACGTGGGGGCGAGGGTCATGAGCCCAGTCTGGCGCGCATCAGTCGGTGGTGGTGGCGTACGCGCTGACGAGAAACCGGGCGGTGCGTTCGGCCTGTTCCATGGCCTGGTGGGGATCGTTGCGCAGCATGAGCGCCAGCATCCCCGAGTACGCCACGACGAGGTGGTCGGCCAGCTCGGCCGCACGGTCGTTCGCGATGGGGCGGGCCAGCTCGAGCAGGCGACCGGACAGCAGCTCGCGGTCGGCCATGATCGGCGCCAGAACCGCCGGGCTGGGATCGCGGATGGCGGCCGCGGTGCCGTGGAAGGCGCACCAGCGCTCGGCCATCCGCTCGTCGTGATAGGTCCGCATGGCGGTGAACACGCTCAGCAGTCGCTCGACGTCGGTGGTGGCGGCGGCGAGCGCCTCGTCCCAGACGGCGGTCCACACGACGAGACGACGTTCGAGAGCCGCGGCGACGAGCCCGTCCTTGCTGCCGAAGTGGCCGTACAGCGAGGCGGGCGAGGCGCCGGCGACCTTCAGGATCTGGTCCACCGGGGTGCCGACCGCGCCCTCGATGAACATCACCGCATCGGCCGCGTCGAGCAGGCGTTCGCGGACAGGATACTTCGGCACCCAAGAAGTGTAACGTGCGTTTCTGTCAGTCGTTCGATAACGTCGGCGCACCGCGCGTACCCCTTCGACCGAGGAGAAGCATGACGGAGAACCACCTGTTCATCGACGGCCAGTGGTGTGCCGCGGAGTCCGGGAAGACCCGCGAGATCCGTTGCCCGGCCGACGGGACGCACGTGGTCTCGGTGCCCGAGGCCGGCCCCGAGGACACCTTGCGCGCCATCGCCGCCGCCCGTCGCGCCTTCGACGAGGGCCCTTGGCCGACCACCCCGACGCCCGAGCGCGCCGCGATCCTGACCAGGCTGGCCGACCGCCTCGAGGCGGAGACCGACGAGGTCGCCCGCCTGGAGTCCCAGGACACCGGCAAGCGCTTCATCGAGTCCCAGCTGGACATGGCCGACATCGTCTCGGTCTTCCGCCACTTCGCCGCCATCGTCCAGTCCGAGGCCGGTCGCGTCGTCGACACCGGAATCCCTGATGTGAGCTCGCGAGTCGTCACCGAGCCGGTCGGCGTGTGCGCGCTCATCACACCGTGGAACTACCCGCTGCTGCAGACGGCCTGGAAGGTCGCCCCGGCGCTCGCCGCCGGCAACACGTTCGTGCTCAAGCCGTCCGAGCTGACGCCCCAGACGGCGATCTGGCTCATGCGTACCCTCGACGAGCTCGGCCTGCCCAGGGGCGTCGCCAACCTCGTCCTGGGCGCCGGCGCGAGCGCCGGCGGTCCGCTCAGCGAGTCGCCTGACGTCGATCTCGTCTCGTTCACCGGGGGCCTCGTGACCGGACGCACGATCATGGCCAACGCCGCGGGCACCGTGAAGCGCGTCGCCCTCGAGCTCGGCGGCAAGAACCCCAACGTCGTCTTCGCCGACGCCGACCTCGACGCCGCCATCGACAACGCGCTCACGGCCGTGTTCCTCGACTCCGGCCAGGTCTGCTCCGCCGGCGCCCGCCTCGTCGTCGAGGAGGAGATCCACGACCAGGTCGTCGACGAGCTCGTACGCCGCGCCCGGGCCATCCGCCTCGGCGGCCCGTTCGACGACGACGCCGAGACCGGTCCGCTGATCAGCTCGGCCCACCGCGAGAAGGTGGAGGCGTACGTCGCCGCCGCGGTGGCCGAGGGGGCCGTGCTGCGCTGCGGTGGCGAGCGTGCCGGCGGCAAGCTGGCCGACGGCTTCTACTACCCGCCGACGATCCTCGACGGCTGCACCCAGGACATGGACTGCGTCCACGACGAGTCGTTCGGCCCGGTCCTGACGGTCGAGACCTTCTCGGGCGCCACGCGCGACGAGGCGGAGGACGCCGCCGTCGCCATCGCCAACGACACCATCTACGGCCTTGCCGGGGCCGTCTGGACCCAAGACGCGGGCCGCGCCGAGCGCGTCGCCAGCCGCCTGCGCCACGGCACGATCTGGATCAACGACTACCACCCCTATGTCCCACAGGCCGAGTGGGGCGGCATGAAGCAGTCGGGCTTCGGCCGCGAGCTCGGCCACGCGGGCCTGCAGGAATACCAGGAGACCAAGCACATCTGGCACAACACGCGTCCCGCGCCCGCCGGCTGGTTCTCCGACCCGAAGAACGAGGAGAACCGATGAAGAAGCGCTACGACTACGTGATCGTCGGCGGTGGGTCCGCCGGATCCGCGCTGGCCAACCGGCTCTCGTCCGACCCGTCCACCTCGGTGCTGGTGCTGGAGGCCGGTCGTGCGGACTTCCTGGTCGACCCGCTCATCCACATGCCCGCCGCGCTGATGTTCCCGTCGGGCAACCCGCTGTACGACTGGACGTACGAGTCCGACCCAGAGCCCTTCATGGGCGGTCGCCGCGTCAAGCACGCGCGCGGCAAGGTGTTGGGCGGCTCGTCGTCGATCAACGGCATGATCTTCCAGCGCGGCAACGCCGGCGACTACGAGAAGTGGGCGAACTTCGACGGCCTCGACCACTGGGACTACGCCCACTGCCTGCCCTACTTCAAGCGCATGGAGACCACGTACGCCGGCGCGGACGCCTGGCGCGGCGGCGCCGGCCCACTGCGCCTCGAGCGTGGCCCTGCCTCCAGCCCGCTGTTCCAGGCGTTCTTCGAGGCGACGGTCCAGGCCGGCTACCCACGTACCGACGACGTGAATGGCTACCGCCAGGAGGGCTTCGCGCCGTTCGACCGCAACGTCTACAGGGGCTCGCGCTGGAGCGCGAGCCGCGCGTACCTCCACCCGATCCGCAACCGCAAGAACCTCGACATCTCCACGCTGTCGCACGTCACCGGTCTGACCTGGCGCGACAACCGCGTCACCGGTGTCGACTACGTACGCCTGGGCCGCCAGCACAGCCACGTCGAGGCGGGCGAGGTCATCCTGTGCGGCGGCGCGTTCGCCTCGCCGCAGCTGCTGCAGCTGTCCGGTGTCGGCGACCCCGAGACGCTGCGCGCCGCGGGCGTCACCCCGCGCGTCGAGCTGCCCGGTGTCGGCGAGAACCTCCAGGACCACCTCGAGGTCTACCTGCAGCACCGCTGCATCCAGCCGGTGTCGATCGCGCCGTGGCTGAAGATGTGGAAGGCGCCCGTCATCGGCGCGCAGTGGCTGTTCCTCGGCCAGGGCGTCGGCATGTCCAACCACTTCGAGGGCGGCGGCTTCATCCGCACCAGCGACCGCGTCGCGTACCCGAACCTGATGTTCCACTTCCTGCCGATCGCGGTCCGCTACGACGGCACGGCCGCCGGCGGCGAGCACGGCTACCAGGTCCACGTCGGCCCGATGAACTCCGACGTACGCGGCCACGTGCGCATCAGAAGCGCCGACCCGATGGAGCGCCCGTCCATCCTTTTCAACTACCTGTCGACCGAGACCGACCGCCGCGAGTGGGTCGAGGTCATCCGCGCGGCCCGCGACATCCTGTCGCAGCCCGCGTTCGCCGCGTTCGACGGCGGTGAGATCTCGCCCGGGCCAGCCGTCGAGACCGACGAGCAGATCCTCGACTGGGTCGCCAAGGACGCCGAGACGGCCCTCCACCCGTCGTGCACGGCCAAGATGGGCACCGACGAGATGTCGGTCGTCGACCCGGCCACCATGCGCGTCCACCAGACCGAGGGCCTGCGCGTCGTCGACGCCTCGGTCTTCCCGACGATCACCAACGGCAACATCTACGCGCCCGTGATGATGGTCGCCGAGAAGGCCGCCGACCTCATCGCCGGCAACACGCCGCTGCCGGCCGAGCACCCGCCGGTCTACCGGGCGAACGCCGGCATGCCGATCTTCCCGCCCGGGGACGCCCGCAACCAGGCATGGGACGCGGTCGACCGCATCCCCACCGCCGAGGAGGCCATCGCCGGCCGGGCGGGAGGCGTGCGATGAGCGCCACCGCAGCACGCACCGCGCGCACGCCGGTGCGCTGGCCCGTCCTCGTCGTCGCCGGCCTGATCACGGCGCTCGTCGCCGGCTGGTGCCTGGCCTCGCCCGAGGGTGCGGCCGCCCTCCTCGGCAGCGCCGTGACGTGGACGTCGAACTGGTTCGGCTGGTTCTACATCCTGCTGGCCACGTCGATCCTCCTCTTCGTGATCTATCTGGGCCTGCGGTTTCACCGCGTACGCCTGGGCGCCGACTCCGACCGGCCGGAGTACAGCACGTTCTCGTGGGCGGCCATGCTGTTCGCCGCCGGCATCGGCACCGACCTGATGTTCTTCGCCGTCGCCGAGCCGGCCACGCAGTACCTCGCTCCGCCGCAGGGCCCGGGCGGCACGCTCGAGGCGGCACGTGAGTCGACGGTGTGGACGCTGTTCCACTACGGCATCACCGGCTGGGGCATGTACGCCCTCATGGGCATCGCGCTGGGCTACTTCGCCCACCGCAGACAGCTGCCGTTGGCCGTGCGCTCCGCGCTCTACCCGGTCTTCGGCAAGCGCGTCCAGGGCCCGCTGGGTGACGCCGTCGACATCGCCACCGTGCTCGGCACGATCTTCGGCGTGGCGACCTCGCTCGGCATCGGTGTCGTGATGCTCAACGTGGGCCTCGGCATCCTGGTGGGCGCCCCGCAGGGCCTCGCCGTCCAGTCGATCCTCGTCATCGTGGCCGTCACCGTCGCAACCATCTCGGCGACCACGGGCGTCGACCGCGGCATCCGCATCCTCTCCCAGCTCAACGTCGCGCTCGCGATCTTGCTGGCCGCCTGGGTGCTGGTGACCGGCGACACCGCGTTCCTGCTCCGCGCCATCGTGATGAACGTCGGCGACTTCGTCGCGATGTTCCCCGGTATGACGCTGGACGCAATGGCGTACGACTACCCGGCGAGCTGGATGGGGTCGTGGACGCTGTTCTTCTGGGCCTGGTGGATCGCCTGGGCGTCGTTCGTGGGCATGTTCCTCGCCCGGATCTCGAAGGGCCGCACGATCGGCCAGTTCGTCGTCGGGACACTGACGATCCCGTTCTCCTACATCGTCATGTGGGTGACGATCTTCGGCAACACCGCCGTCAAGCGCATCGTCGACGGTGACAAGGCGTTCGGCGAGCTGGCGATGAACTCGCCGCAGGACGGCTTCTTCACGCTCCTGCAGTCGGTGCCGCTGCCGATGGTCATCATCGCGCTCGCCACGTTCGTCGGCCTGCTGTTCTACGTGACGTCCGCCGACTCCGGCGCGCTGGTCATGGCCAACCTGACCTCGGTCCTCGACGACCCCGAGGTCGACGCCCGCGCGTCGCTGCGCATCCTGTGGGCCGTCGCCACCGGCGTGCTGACCATCGCGATGCTCGTCGTGGGTGGCGTGCCCGCGCTCCAGTCGGCGACGATCATCATGGGCCTGCCGTTCGCGGTAGTCATGGTCGTCGTCATGGTGGGCCTCTATCGGGCGCTCGAGGGCGAGCGCGCCCACGACGAGCTGACCCGCCGCTCGCTCACGGCCCAGATCGTGCGGGACACACCGACCTCGGGCGTGTCGTGGCGCAAGCGTCTTGCACGTACGTTCGGCACGGTCTCGGTACGCCAGGCCGAGCAGCGTCTCGACTCGGTCGTCATCCCCGCGCTGCGGGAGGTCGCCGAGGAGCTGGTCGACCGCGGCATCCCGGCGGTCGTACGCCAGCGCGAGGAGGCCACCGAGGCGCGCGTGGTCGCCCGGGCCGTGCTGGCCGTCGAGGGCGAGGAGGGCGACGAATTCCGCTATCCGGTGCAGGTGCGACAGCTGCCCGCCCCGGCGTACGGCGGCCGCATGATCGAGAGCGACGACGTGACGACCCAGCTCGAGGTCGCGATGCCCACGGGCCTGGTCTACGAGGTGTACGAGTACAGCGGCGAGCGGATCTGCCACGACGTGCTCGACCACTACGAGCGCCACGCCAAGGTGAAGTCCACCCCGCGCTGACCGTTCCCCACGCTTCCTGTCCCACCGCCCCCAATCCCAGTCCGTGGGCGAATGGGGCTACAGGATTGTGCGTCAGCGCAGCTCGTCGGGCAGCGGCCGGGCGTGCAGCACGACCAGCGAGGTCACCGCGCGGGTGAGGCACACGTACAGGCGGCGCAGGCCCGTGACGCGATCGGGCTCGCCGTCGACGATGCCCGCGGGCTCCAGCAGCACGACGTGGTCGAACTCGAGGCCCTTGGCCAGGCTCGCGGGCGCGACCTGGACGTGGGAGGTGAAGCCGTCGTCGGCCCCCAGCAGCTCGTAGGTGATGCCGGCGTCCTCGAGCCGCTCCCGCACCGCCGGGACCAGAGCGTCAGGCGTCACGACGCCGACGGTGCCCTCGGCCGCGGTGAAACCGCCGACGACGCCGGCGAGGGCGGCCAGCGGGTCCCCTGGTCGGAGGTCTAGCTCGCCACGCGAGCGGCGGATCGAGTGCGGGGGAGTGAGGCCGGGCGCGATCGCCGGGAGCAGTCGGGCGGCGTACTCGATGACGGCACCGGGTACGCGGAAGCCCGCCACGAGCTCCTCGACGTCGGCGTCGGGCTTGCCGAGGTGGGCGAGTGACTCGGCCCACGACGTCGTCGCCCACGGCGTGGTGGCTTGGGCGAGGTCGCCGAGCAGCGTCACCGAGCCGGTCGCCACCCGCCGTCCCACCGCGCGCAGCTGCATGGGGGACAGGTCCTGGGCCTCATCGAGGATGACGTGGCCGACGGAGCCGGTGCGGGCCAGCACGTCGGCGGCCTCGTCGACCAGCACGACGTCGGCGGCGGACCACCTCGCGGCGCGCAGGGACCGGGGCGCCTTCGCCCACCGCAGCCGCCCCTGCTCCGCCTCGTCCAGCACGCCCTCGGCGCAGGCGGCGAGCAGCTCGGCATCGGTCAGCAGCCGCAGCACCAGCTTCGCCGGGTCGACCGCCGGCCACACTGTGTCGACGTACGCCTTCATGGCCCGCGTACGCGCCACCGCCGATTGGACGCGGTCGTCGGGGGAGTCGCCCACCGCCTCCATCTTCAGCAGCACCTCGTGGGCCAGGCGCTGCGCGAGCATTTCGCGCCCCGCGGTGTAGCGGACGCCACGGGCACGGATGGCCGCCACGACCTCCTCGACGACGTACGCGGGCACGCGCCACTGGTGTGCGCCGCGGGGCACGACCAGGGTCTCGGTGGGCCGCTGGAGGTGCGACCAGACGGCGGTGCGGATCACGTCGGCCATGCGGGCGCCGCCCTTCAGCACCGCGACGTCTGCCTCGTCGGCACCCCTCACCTCCAGTCCGGTCGCGTGCGAGACGAGCGAGTCGACGGTCTCGGAGCGGGCGTCGATCTCGCCCAGTGCGGGCAGCACGTCGCCGATGTAGCCGAGAAACGCGTCGTTCGGGCCGACGACGAGCACGCCGGAGCGGGACAGCTGGTTGCGGAACGCATACAGCAGGAACGCCGCGCGGTGCAGGCCGACGGCCGTCTTGCCGGTGCCCGGAGCGCCCTGGATGCACACCGAGCGGTCGAGGTCGGCGCGCACGAGCACGTCCTGCTCGGGTTGAATGGTGGCGACGATGTCGCGCATCGGGCCGGTGCGCGGTCGCTCGATCTCGTCGTCGAGGATCCGTGAGTGGGTGTCGGTCGTCGGGTCCGAGAGCACCTCGTCCTCGTACGCGGTCAGCTCGCCGTGGTCGAAACCGAACCGGCGGCGCCGGCGTACGCGCATCGGGTCACCCGGGCGTGCCCGGTAGAAGGGCAGCGCCATGCCGGCGCGCCAGTCGATGACCAGCGGCTCGCCGCCGGCCTCGCCGACGACGTGGCGGCGGCCCACGTAGAGCCGCTCGTCGTGGTCGGCGCCGAGGGCGGTGTCGTAGTCGAGGCGGCCGAAGAACAGCGGCACCGTCGGGTCGTCCTCCAGCGATCGGCGCCGGCGCCACAGCGCCTCGGCGATGGCCTCGGTCGACACGCGGTCGCCGCCGTCGGCGCGCAGGCGCGACGCCGCCTCGCGCATACGACGCAGCGCCGCGCGGGACGCAGCGAGATGGGCACGTTCGTGGTCGAGATCGGTCATGGCCGGCCTTCGTCCGTTCGGCACGTGGCAGCGTGCCGAGGCCGACCTGTGGCCGGCGGGAGGGGACAGGGAGACGGAGAACCTAGCGCCGCCGGCGTACCGTTGTCCACTCGCTAGGCTCGGGACGTGACCGAGGAACCATTCCGCTCCCGCAAGTACGTGCCGCTGCCGCCCGCCGAGCGGCCCCACAAGACCCGCACGGCCGTACGCCTGGTTGTGCTCGCCGGTGACGAGGTCCTGCTGTTCGCCGACTCCGACCCCGGTCTGCCCGAGCAGGCCTGGTGGGTGACGCCCGGCGGTGGCATCGACCCGGGCGAGACCCCTGCGCAGGCGGCCGTCCGGGAGCTGCAGGAGGAGACGGGGCTCGTCATCGAAGAGGACAGGCTCGTTGGTCCGGTCTCGCGCCGCGTTGCCGTCCACGGCTACTCCGACCAGGTGCTCGAGCAGGCGGAGGACTTCTACGTCGTCCGATGCGAGCTGTTCGAGGTCGACGAGTCGGGCCACACCGAGGACGAGCAGCTGACCTTACGGGGCTGGCGCTGGTGGACTCTTGAGGAGCTCCGCACCACCGACGAGTGGATCTGGCCGAGCTATCTGTCCGAGCTGGTCTCACTCGCCGACCACCCGGATCGCTGGGTCGTCGACAAGGGGCGCGAGACCCACGAGTCGACCCTGGCGGTCTGATCGGGGAACAGGCTCAGGGCTTGGGCAGGTCGACGATCACGATCGTGTTCATGCCCTCGTCGGCGATCGTGAACAGCGTCTGACCCGGCGGGACCTCCATCGAGATCCAGCCCGTCACCGGCGGCGTGCCGGGCTTGAGCTCGGTGTCGGGCAGCGGTTCCTTGCCCGAGCCGATGCCTGACAGGTATTCCTTCTTCGCCAGGTCGTACGCGGCGTACAGGTTCTTGTTGATCTGGATGACGCCCTCGGAGCAGTCGTAGCGCAGCTCGACGTTCAGGTAGTTCCTGCCCTGACCGGGCGGGAGGTCGCCCTTGTCGGACCACTCGTACTTGGTCACCATGACGGTGCCCTTGCCGTACAGTCCTTCGATGGGGACGCGCTGGCCGACCTTCGCCTCGACGACGGGGGCGGGCGTGCCCGCACGGGGGGTGAGGACCGGCGTGGGGGTGGAGTCGGGGCCCTGCAGCTGTTCCGGCGCACCGCCCGACAGCCGCCACATGAGCAGGCCGATGAGCACGCCCAGCACGAGGACGCCGGCGCCCGCGACGGCGACGATGGAGGGTACGCGGGAGCGTGCGGCGGCTCGCTGGGGGGCGGCCTCCGGCACGGGATCCGGGTTCTCGCGGCCGAAGTCGTCGGTGGTCGGGTCGACGCCGAGGTCGTGCTCGGGGTGGGGCTGGTCGGTCACGACGCCGATCCTAGGTCACCCGTGCCGATGTCCTCGGCGTCGATGATGCGGTACGCGTAGCCCTGCTCGGCCAGGAAGCGCTGGCGGTGCTGGGCGAAGTCGGCGTCGGAGGTGTCGCGGGCGACTACGGCGTAGAAGCGTGCGGTCTTGTCGTCCTGCGGGCGCAGGAGGCGGCCGAGGCGCTGGGCCTCCTCCTGGCGTGAGCCGAAGGCCCCCGACACCTGGATGGCGACCTGTGCCGACGGCAGGTCGACCGAGAAGTTCGCGACCTTCGACACGACCAGCAGGTCGATCTCTCCGGTGCGGAACTGGTCGTAGAGCTTCTCGCGCTGCCTGTTGGTCGTGGCACCCGTGATCAGGGGCGCGTCGAGGCGTTCGGCGAGCTCCTCGAGCTGGTCGACGTACTGGCCGATGACCAGCCGCGGCACGCCCTCGTGGAGCCGGACGAGCCGTTCGGTCACGTCGGTCTTCGACCCGGCGGTCGCCGCCAGGCGGTATTTCACGTCGGTGTCGCCCGTCGCGTACGCGAGCCGCTCGCCCTCGGTGAGGGTGACGCGCACCTCGACGCAGTCGGCGGGGGCGATGTAGCCCTGGGTCTCGATGTCCTTCCACGGCGCGTCGAACCGCTTGGGCCCGATGAGGGAGAACACGTCGCCCTCGCGGCCGTCCTCGCGGACGAGCGTCGCGGTCAGCCCGAGGCGGCGGCGCGCCTGAAGGTCGGCCGTGCGGCGGAACACAGGTGCGGGCAGCAGGTGGACCTCGTCGTAGATCACCAGGCCCCAGTCGCGGGCGTCGAACAGCTCCAGGTGGGGGTGTACGCCGCCGCGCTTGGTGGTCACGACCTGGTAGGTGGCGATCGTGACCGGACGGATCTCCTTGCGCGTGCCCGAGTATTCCCCGATCTCGTCGGGCGTCAGTGACGTGCGCCGCAGCAGCTCGTCGCGCCACTGGCGCGCGGACACGGTGTTGGTGACCAGGATCAGGGTGGTGGCCCGGGCGAGCGCCATGGCTGCCGCGCCGACGATGGTCTTGCCCGCGCCGCAGGGCAGCACGACGACGCCCGATCCGCCGTGCCAGAAGGACTCGGCGGCCTGCTTCTGGTAGGGACGCAGCTCCCACGGCTTGCCGCCGGCGTGGGCGGACGTGTCGAGCTCGATGGCGTGGGCCTCACCATCGACATGGCCGGCGAGGTCCTCGGCCGGCCAGCCGAGCTTCAGCAGCACCTGCTTGAGGTGGCCGCGCTCGCTGGGGTGGACGACCACGGTGTCGGCATCGATCTTCTCGCCGAGCAGGCCCTTGACCTTCGCGGAGCGGGTCACCTCGGCGAGCACGGGGGCTTCGGTCGAGACCAGCACCAGGCCGTGGGTCGGGTGCTTCTCGAGCCGCAGCCGGCCGTAGCGGTCCATCGTCTCGGCGACGTCGACCAGCAGCGATCCGGGCACGGGGTAGCGGGAGTAGGTCATCAGTGCGTCGACGACCTGCTCGGCGTCGTGGCCGGCGGCGCGCGCGTTCCACAGGCCCAGCGGCGTCAGCCGGTAGGTGTGGATGTGCTCCGGTGCGCGCTCGAGCTCGGCGAACGGGGCGATGGCGATGCGGCAGGCGTCGGCGTCGGGGTGGTCGACCTCGAGCAGGAGCGTGCGATCGGACTGGACGACGAGGGGGCCATTCATGCTACGGCTCATTCTAGTAGGTCGCCGTCGGTCGCCCACCGGCGGAGCCGGACGGGAGGAACATCCGGCGGGCGGTGACGCCCGTCACGGCTGGGTCAGGGCCACCTGGAGCTGGGGGCCGCCCATCGGCCCGTTGTAGCGGACCGAAGCCGTCCCGGGCGCGGACTCGGCGCCGAAGCTGTCGCGTCCGACGACGGTGATGGTGATCGGACCCTCGGTGGTGGGGCAGGCGACCTCGTGGCTGAGGCCTGCGGTCGAATAGCTCAGGCCCAGGCCGGAGGCGGTGATGGAGTAGTCCTGCGCTCCGCTGACCGCGGTCCAGGTGACGAGGAAGCTGACTCGCTCGGTGTTGCACACGTCGTTGACGTCCTCGGTGCTCACCACGGGCGCCGTGCGCATGTCGATGCCGGTCGGCGTCGGGGTCGGCGTGGGGGTTGGGCTCGGCTCCGCGGCGGTGGTGATCGGTGTGGGCGGCACGTCCTGCGGGGCGGGCGCCGGGGTCTGGCCGGGCGCGGGCTCGACCGGTGCGGGCCGGTCCGTGGAGGGCAGCGGCTCGCCGGGGGACGAGGCCGCCGGCGTCGACGACGACGCGGGATGCGTCCACGTCGCCGTCGGCCGCTGCGTCGGGCGCGTGGTGCTCGAGGTCGGCGTGGGCGTGGGCTCGGGGGTGACCGTGGGCTCGGGACTCGGCGGGACCACGACCACGCGCGGCGTCGGGGAGGCGGGCCTGCGGGCGGCCGTGAACGGTCCGGCCGGCACACCGTCCGCCAGCGGGGTCGGAGGTGCCTGGTGGGACGGCGACCAGAAGAAGATGCCCAGCGCTGTGCACACGGCAAGGCCGACAGGGAGTCGACGGATCCACCGGGTGCGCATGCGGATCAGGGTACCTGAGCGCATGTGATGCACGGCACCTTTCAGGTCGCGTCGCGCACGTCGCTCACGCGTGACAGGGGCAGGGTGAGAGCACCCTCATCAAACGTGAGCCGGACCATGCCCGCAGCGACGTGGACGGGCATCATGGTGCGCGTCTCCCGCATGCCGGTGGAGTCGACGTACGCGACCTCGACGGCCCGCCCCTCGTCGCACGCGGCACGCAGCCGCTCCAGCACCGACGACGTCGTCAGGGCCCGGTCGGCGGCAGCCTTGGCGCGCTCGAGCAGCGTCGCCGCCACCTGCTCGGGGGTGGCGACCGGGCGGGGCGTCTCGGCCCCCCGCGCCGGGGTGCGGGCCGGTGCGGGCGCGTGGACGACCCCGCCGGTCGCGTCCTCGGCGGCCGGGGCGAGCCCGAGCGTGCGCAGGACCTCCACCACCTCGTCGGGATCGGCGTCGGCGACGAGCGCCCCGATCCCGACCTGGCGCAGCCCCAGCTCGCCGGCGCGGGGGTGCGCAAGGATCGTCGGCACCTGGGCCGGGTCCTCCACCCGCACGTACGCGGCGGCGCGGCCCACCCGGATGGCACCGTGGACGCGGGCGACGTCTCCGATGAGGTAGGACAGCGGCTGCGGCACCCCGGTGGTGGAGTGATCGGTGATCCACCGCTCGATGGCCTCGGCGTCCCAGCCGGCGTCGAAGCCGCGGCGTACCGACGCGGAGGTGAAGCGGAACACCCCGGCGCCGCCGCGGGACTCCTGGTCGGCGAGCAGCCTCAGCACTCGTGCGACCGAGTGGTCCAGCGGCCCCTGCGCGACGGCCGTCAGGTCGGCCTGCACGACGAAGGTCTCGACGGTGCTCGGCAGCAGGTCCGCGACCGCGACGGGCAGCTCCTCGTCGTGCAGCACCGTGACCAGCGCGCTGACGTGGTCGAGCGCCACGACGCCGAGCAGCGCGAGCTCGGTGCGCACGTCGGCGACCAGCTCGTCGGGGGAGATGTGACGGGCCAGCCCGGGTCGCGCGTACGCCACCTGCTCGGCCCACGGCCCGGGGTCGGGGCGCAGACCGGCGCGCAGGGGAGCGATGGCCGCGGCGCGGGCCTCGGCCGCCCAGCCGACCGACGCCTGCTCGCCCAGCGCGTGCGTGCCGAGCGCGTGGCTGGGCCAGCGCAGCGCGTCGCGCCAGGCGAGCGCCAGTGTCGACCACCGCTCGGCGATGGTCCGGTCGAGCCACGCCTCGTAGGCCGTGGTCGCGGTCACGCGGCCTCCGGAGGTGGCGACCAGCCCGGCCGCGTGCGCCAGCTCCACGACGTGGACCGTCCGCTCGGCGGCCAGACCGAGGCGTCGCCCCAGCGACGCGGTCTCGCGCGTGCCGAGACCGCCGGAGCGGAGCAGGGCCGGCTGGGTGGTCCCGAGGTCGTCGCCGACGACCTCGACGTCATGGACCAGCTCGTACGCCGCCCCGACGCCGGCGTGGTCGACGAGGCGGGCGGTGCGGGTGCCGTTTGGCAGCGGGGCCGGGTCGACCAGCGGTGTACGCAGGAACCGGCCGCGGGAGCGCAGCGCCACCTCGCGGGGCAGCACCACGGTGTCGGGGCCACCGACGCGCAGCAGGCCCGCGGCGAGCAGCCGCTCGACGGGGGAGCGCTCGCCCTCCGGCGGAAGGGGGCGGTCGGCGTTGCGCAGCGCACCGGCCGGCGGTCCCCACTCGAGCCGGGTGACGACGGCGCGGGTGGAGTCGTCGAGTGCGGCGAGGCGGCCGTCGACGTCTGCGGGGGTGAGCGGGGTGGCCCCGGGAGTGGCGAGGCCACCGGGGTACGGGCCGAAGGCCGTCCGCACCGCCCTCAGGAGGTGGATGCCGTCGTCGTCACCCCACAGAAGGGCACGTCGACGCAGTCCGTCGACGAGGTCGGCGGCACGGGAGGCGGGCACCTCGAGGAGGTCGGCCACCTCCGCGGTGGTGGCGGGGTCGCCGAGCGCCGCCAGCGCCTCGGCGGCGGCCAGGTGGGCCCGGTCGAGCCGGTCGAGGGCGCGGCGCGCCGACGACTCGGTGGCCGCGCGGGACGCGAGGTCGGTGAGGTCGTGGGGGACCGGCGTACGCAGGTCGGGCCGCAGCGTGAGCAGCTCGAGGAGGGCCGGCCGGTCGAGGGCGGAGACTGCCGACGCGAACGTCAGGCCCATCGTTCCGGCTGCTCCCCGGCGGCCAGGCTGGTCGCGACGATGACGCCGACGGTGCCCAGCGTCAGCCAGCACACGCCGAGGGACACCTTGCCGAGGACGTCCCAGGCGGTGAGCAGCTCGCCACCGGTCATGACCAGGCCGAGGACACCGGTCACGCCGAGCATGCCCATGCCCACGAGGAACATGTTGCGCACCCACTCGGAGCGCTGGCGAACCCCCCAGCCCGACCAGGCCGCGACGGCGAACAGGAACGGCGACACGGGGAACAGGATCCCGCCGAACAGCAGGGCGGCGACCGTGATGGGTCGCATGGCCGACCACCAGCTCGCCAGCGTGAGCATGACGGGCTGGGGCGGCGCCCACACCATCTCACCCGGAGGGGTGACGCCCACCGCGGGCCACCCCTGTGGGGGAGGGGCGCCGAACGGCGCGGAGGCCGAGCCGGGGACCTCCCAGCCGGGCTCGCGGCGGCGGCCACCGGTGAGGGTGATCGGCGCGTGCGGGTCGGCCTGCGGCGGGCCCGTCACCGCATCGGGGTGGGGCATCTCGAAGGATGGGTCGGGTGCCGGCGCGGCGGCGACCACCGGTGCCCCGGTCGGCGGGCTCCACACCTGCTGCGGCGCGTGGTGGGTGGCCACGGCGCCCCAGGCGGAGTCGGGCTCGGTGAGCGTGCTCGACGCCACCTCGAACTCCTGATGGGGGTCACGCGGGTCGTCGCCGCGGGGGGCTAGCGACTCCAGCGGCGGCGCCGGACGATCCTGGCGGAAGACCGGGAGCGCCCTCGGCGCGTCGGCCGAGGGTCGCGGGCGCGGTGGGGCCACGTCGAGCGGTGGGGCCGCGGGGGAGCGGAACGCGTCCGGCCGCTGCGCCGGCGCGTACTCCGGTCCGTCCTCCCAGGTAGCCATGCGCTCCATCTTAGGCTGGGTACATGGCCACCCACGATCCGACCGACGAGCTCGCCCCCGGCGTACCCGCGCTCATGGAGCGGCTTGCCGCGCTGCCCGGGCTCGTGGTCACGTTCTCCGGTGGCGCCGACTCGGCCTTCCTGGTGGCGGCCGCGGCGCGCGCGCTCGGCCCCGACCGGGTGCTCGCGGTGACGGCCCACTCCGACTCGATGCCCCGCTCCGAGCGCGACCCGGCAGCGGCGTATGCGGCCTCGCTCGGCGTCACCCACCGCGTCGTCGAGACCCGCGAGATGGACCGCGAGGGCTATCGGGCGAACGCGGGCGACCGCTGCTACTTCTGCAAGGCCGAGCTCGTCGAGCGGGTCCTGCCCGTGGGGGAGGGCTTGGGGTGGCCGGTCGCCACCGGGACGAACGCCGACGACGTCGTCGCAGGGTTCCGGCCCGGCATCCGCGCCGCCGCCGAGCGCGGGGCCATCACCCCGTTGGCCGACGCCGGCATCGACAAGGCCACCGTCCGCGAGCAGTCCCGCCGATGGGCGCTCCCCACGTGGGACAAGCCTGCCGCCGCCTGTCTGAGCTCGCGCGTCGCGTACGGCCTGCGGATCACCCCGGCGCGGCTGGCCCGTGTCGAGCGCGCCGAGAACGGCGTACGCTCCGCCCTGCCGGACGCTTTGCGGGACCTGCGCGTACGCGACCTCGGCGACGGGCGCGCCCGCGTGGAGGTCGATCGCCCCACCCTGGACGCCCTGGGCGAGGCGCCCCGCGCCGCCGCTGCCGCGAAGGTCACCGAAGCCGGGTTCGACGTCGTCGAGTGGGCGCCGTTCCGGTCGGGCTCGATGAACGACGCCCTGCGCGGGGTGTGAGCCTCAGCGCTGGACGATCGTCGGCACCAGCCCGCGGCGAAACGACAGCGTCAGGTGGGACTGATAGGCCATGCCCAGGGCGCACAGCCCGCCGAGCGTGGTGATCGCGGCACCGCACAGCATCATGCCGAGGCGGGCGCCGTACGCGTCGACGACCGAGCCGATCAGCAGTCCGCCGATCGTCTGGCCACCGAGCAGGACCAGCACGTAGACGCTCATGACGCGCCCGCGCACGTGGGTGGGGGCGGCCATCTGGACCGTCGAGTTCGCCGACAGCTGGAACGTCATCATGAGCACGCCGACGACCGCGAGGCCCGCGACGAACAGGCCCTGGCCCGGGGCGCGGGAGACGAGCATGAGCAGCACGCCGAAGACGCCCATCACCGCGGTCAGGCGGCGCAGGCGCATCGTGGTGGTGCGCTGGGCGCCGATGAGCGCGCCGGCGACGCAGCCCAGCGCGACGAGCGCGTTGAACGTCGAATAGCCGGACACGCCCGTCCCGAACTCGCGCTGGGAGAACGCGGTGAGGAGCACGGCGAGGTTGGTCCCGAAGACGCCCATGACGGCCACGAGCGTGATCGACCAGGCGATCTCGCTGCGGTGTACGACGTGGCGCAGGCCCTCCACGAGGGCGGCGACCTGGCTCTGCGGCTCGGCCTCGCGGCGGTCCGACTCCAGCGGGGCTCCCGTGCGCATCAGCGCGCAGGCCGCGATGACCGTGAGGCAGCCGAGGACGTTGATGGCGAAGCACCAGCTCAGCCCCAGGGTGTGGATGACACCGCCGGCGACGAGGGGTCCGGCGAGGCCGGCCGACTGGAAGGCGGTGGAGTTGAGGCCCAGCGCGCTGCGCAGGCGGGACAGGCCGACGAGGCTGGTGACGAGCTGCATGCGGGCGGGCTGCTCGACGACCGACGTGAGGCCGATCCCCAGCGCGAGGCCGTAGCAGGCCCACATCGTGACCCGGTCGGTCGCGACGAGCACGGCCAGCACCCCGGCGAGGACCGCGCACACCGTCTGGCTGATCGCCAGCAGGCGGCGGGCGTCGAACCGGTCGACCAGCACGCCGCCGTAGAGGCCGAGGGCGAGGACGGGGGCGAACTGGAGCGCGACGGCCACGCCGACGGCCGATGCCGAGCCGGTCAGCTCGAGGACGAGCCAGTCCTGGGCGATGCGCTGGATCCAGAAGCCGAGGCTGCCGAGGAACAGGGCGCCGAAGTAGGTGCGGTAGTGCCGGACCGTGAGGGCCACGAGACCGGTGGGCAGGCCGCGGTTGCGGGTGCTGCGGGTGCTGCGGGACTTGCGGGACGTGCGGGGAAGAAGTACTGCGGGGCTGCCGGAGGGCATGACGAACTGATCACCGTTTCAGGTGTGGGTATGGATGGGGGAGTGGCCGAGAGGCCTGGCGGCGCTGCGTGGAACAACTCTAAGCAAAGGTTTATATTCCTCAACCTCATGGCGCCTATATATTCAATAAGGAGTCCTTATGAGCGGGGAGGGTGGTCGTGGAGGCGTTCTTCGAGCCCCGGCTGTTGCGTACCTTCCTCGCCGTCGCCGACAGCCTGAGCTTCACCCGCGCCGCCGACGAGCTCGGCATCACCCAGCCCGCCGTCTCCCAGCACGTACGCCGCCTCGAGGCCGCCGCCGGACGCCAGCTCCTCATCCGCGACACCCGGTCGGTCACCCTCACCGACAACGGCGAGGCCATGCGCGGCTTCGCCCGCCAGATCATCGCCGCCCACGACGAGGCCCAGGCCTACTTCTCCGGCAAGGCCATGCGCGGCCGCCTCCGCTTCGGCGCCGCCGACGAGTTCGCGCTCTCCGAGCTGCCCCGCATCCTCCGCGACTTCCGCGTCCTCTACCCCGGCATCAACCTCGAGCTCACCGTCACCCAGTCCGGCGTCCTCCAGCGCCGCCTCCAGTCCAACCACCTCGACCTGATCTTCATCAACCAGCCACCCGACACCGACGTCGGGCGCCTCGTACGCCGCGACCAGCTCGTCTGGGTCGGGCTCGAGTCCACCGCTCTCGACCCCGCCCAACCCGTGCCGCTGGTCACCTACCACGCACCGTCGTTCTCCCGGTCCGCCGCCATCGACGCCCTCGGCACCGCCGAACGCACCTGGCGCATCACCTGCAACACCCGCGAGATCAACGGCATCCTCGCCGCCGTCCGCGCCGGCCTCGGCATCTGCGTGCTGTCCAAGTCCCGCGTACCCTCCGACCTCCGCATCCTCTCGGGCCGCTTCGAGCTCCCCGAGCTCTGCGACGTCGAGATGGCCCTGCAGGCCAACCCCCGCGCCGCCCGCGAACCCGTCGAGGCGCTCACCCGCGCCATCATGAACCTCCCCCTCACCGCCATCCGACGCTGACCACACGTACGCACCACCCCGCCCCACGGAAAGAAGGAGGTGGCGACCGCCAACCGGCGCTAGGATCGGGGGACCCGTGAACCACGCGGGAACATCACGCATGCACGCCAACTGATCGAGCGAGGTAGCTGTGCCGGTGGGCAAGGTCCGCTTCTACGACGCGGAAAAGGGATTCGGCTTCCTGACCAAGGAGGGCGGCGGCGACGTCTACGTGCGCGCCAACGCGCTGCCGGCCGGGGTCACGAGCCTCAAGCCCGGCCAGAAGGTCGAGTTCGGCGTCGTCGAGGGACGCAAGGGCGAGCAGGCCCTCTCCGTGGCCCTCCTCGAGGCACCGCCCTCCCTGTCGAAGGCCGCGCGCAAGAAGCCCGAACAGATGGCCGTCATCGTCGAGGACCTCATCAAGATGCTCGACGGCATCGGCAACGGCTACCGCCACGGGCGCCATCCCGACGCCCGCCACGGCGCCAGGGTCGCCCAGGTCCTCCGCGCCGTCGCCGACGAGCTGGAGATGTGATGGCAGCGCCCAAGCTCGACCCCGCCTGCGCCGAGGCGGTCGACCTCGCCCGCGAGGCCGCAACGTCCGCGACCGTCACCACCATGCCCGTCGGTGACCACCTCGGCGTCACCGCCGAGGGTGATCGAGTCGTGACCCACCGCTTCGCCTGCAACCACCCCGGCTACCGCGGCTGGGAGTGGTCCGTCACCGTCGCCCGCGCCTCCCGCGCCCGCAAGATCACCGTCAACGAGGTCGTCCTGGTCCCCGGACCCGACGCCCTCCTCGCCCCCACCTGGGTGCCTTGGGCCGACCGCCTCCAGCCCGGCGACGTCGCCCCCGGTACCCTCATGCCGACGCCCGACAACGACCCCCGCCTCGAACCCGGCTTCACCGGCGGCGAGCACGCCAAGGACCTCGAACCCGCCGAGGCCTCCCAGATGCGCGCCGTCGTCGCCGAGCTCGGCCTCGGCCGCGAACGAGTCCTCTCCGTCGAAGGACGCGAGGACGCCGCCCAACGCTGGCTCGGCTCCGACGGCGGCCCCGACAACGACATGACACGCCAGGCGCCCGCCCACTGCCACACCTGCGCCTACTTCGTCCGCCTCCAGGGCAATCTCGGCATGATGTTCGGCGCCTGCTCCAACCAGTGGTCCCCCTCCGACGGCCGCGTCGTCTCCGTCGACCACGGCTGCGGCGGCCACTCCGACGTCACCGCACCCGAACGCGGCGGCGAGCTCCCCGCCCCCGTGTTCGACACCATCTCGCTGGACGAGTCATTGTTCGACTAGTCGTCCCGGCTCGCGTCCGCGCGCCGTCAACCGGCGTCTTCATCGCAGTCGTCACCGCCCCCGCGGCGGCTTCGCTCTCCCCAGCGAAAAGCCGTCGCGGGGGCGATTCCTTTGTGCTCTTCCAATCGCCGGGGCGCGCTGACCGACGCTCGCCGGAGAGGTCGGCTCCCTGCGTGGTCGCGTTCTCCGAGCGAGCGCCAGTGGGACGAGGAGCCAGTGGGCGTCGGCCGCGACAGCAGAGAGCTGCGGCGGCCGCGGTCCGCCGGACGTGCGGCGGCGGGCCGACCACTGGTCACGCCTTAGGATCCGTGCCATGAGCACCCAGACCGCAGAGCCCACCACGGGCGCGCTCGATCGCTGGTTCGAGATCACCAGGCGTGGATCCACCGTGGGCCGGGAGGTCCGCGGCGGCCTCGTCACGTTCTTCACGATGGCCTACATCGTCGCCCTCAACCCGCTGATCATCGGTACGCGCCCCGATGCGACCGGACGCCTCATCTCGGGCCTCGAGCCGACCGGGCCGAACATCGGCGCGACCATCGCCATGGTCGCCGCCGCCACCGCTCTCGTCGCCGGGCTGATGACCATCCTCATGGGTGTCGTCGGCCGCTACCCGATCGGCATCGCCACTGGCCTGGGCCTCAACGCCATGCTCGCGTACGTCATCGCTCCCAAGATGACCTGGGCGCAGGCCATGGGCCTCGTCGTGTGGGAGGGCATCCTCATCACCCTGCTGGTCTTCACCGGCTTCCGGACCGCGGTGTTCCGGGCCGTCCCGCGCTCGCTGCGCGCCGGCATCGCCGTCGGCATCGGCCTGTTCATCGCCTTCGTCGGCCTCATCGACGGCGGCATCGTCCGCAAGCCGTCCGGCGCCCCGCCCGTCGAGTTCGGCCTCCACGGCTCGCTCATGGGCTGGCCCATGCTGATCTTCATCGTAGGACTGCTGCTCGCCGCCATCCTCCACGCCCGACGCGTACGCGGTGGCCTGCTCATCGCCATCCTCGCCACCACCATGCTCGCCGTGGCCCTCGAGGCGACCTTCTCCATCGGCGCCATGAACGATGACAGGGGTGAGGTCGTCAACCCCACCGGCTGGATGCTCAACGTCCCCGCGGTCAAGGACCTCTTCGCCCTGCCCGACCTCAGCCTGCTCGGCCGCGTCGACCTCTTCGGCGCGTTCTCCCACAGCGCCGGATTCTCCGGCGTGCTCGCCCTGGTGCTGCTCGTCTTCTCTCTGCTGCTCGCCGACTTCTTCGACACCATGGGCACCGTCGTCGCCGTCGGCGCCGAGGGTGACCTGCTCGACGAGGACGGTACGCCGCCCCACCTCACCTCGATCCTCGCCGTCGACTCCGTCGCCGCCATGGCCGGTGGCCTCGGCTCGGTGTCGTCCAACACCTCCTACGTCGAGTCCGCCGCCGGCGTGGGGGAGGGCGCGCGTACGGGGCTGGCCTCGGTCGTGACCGGCTGCGCGTTCCTGCTCACCGTGTTCTTCGCGCCCCTGGTCAACATCGTGCCCTCCGAGGCCGCTACCCCCGTGCTGGTCTTCGTCGGCTTCCTGATGATGGCCCAGGTCTCGGGCGTCGACTGGGACAACATCGAGGATGGCCTGCCGGCATTCCTGACTCTGGCCCTCATGCCCTTCACCTATTCCATCTCCGTGGGCATCGGCGCCGGCTTCATCACCTACGTCCTCATGAAGGTCGCCCGCGGCCGCAGCAAGGACGTCCACCCGCTCATGTGGGTCGTCTCCGTGCTGTTCCTCATCTACTTCACCCAGGGTCTCATCGGCCAGCTCGTGGCCCGGGGCTGAGCCGGTCTGAGTGGTTCAATACCTGGTGACACTTCGGGGAGGCAACATGACGCAGGACAACGGGTTTCCCATCTACCCGCGTGACAAGCAGCCCACGCCGGCCCACGTCGCCGATCCCGCGCCGCGCGAGCACCGCGCGGCGCCGCCCATGCCGATCAGCCGCCCCGCCCCGCCACCGCCCCCGACGCCCCCGGTAAACCTGTCGGCCCCGGTCCAGCCCGCACCGATGCCGCCACCCGGCGCGTACGGGATGGTGCCCTACGGGCCCGCGCCGATCCCGATGGTGCCCGAGAAGTCCCCCGTCGTCGCCGCCCTGCTCGGTCTGTTCTTCGGCCCCCTCGGCATGCTCTACTCCACGGCCGTCGGGGCGCTGGTCATGCTCGGGATCAACGTCCTGACACTGTTCCTCACCTTCGGGATCGGCCTGATCCTCACCATCCCCATCGGCGCAGTGTGGGCCGCCGTGGCCGCCGACGAGCACAACAAGCGGGCCCGAGCGCCCCACATCGTTGGCTACCGTCCACACTGACCGGACGACCCTCCCGCCGGGCCCGACCTGGCACTAGGGTCGGGGCCATGTTCTCCAAGGTCCTGGTCGCCAACCGAGGCGAGATCGCCGTACGCGCCTTCCGCGCCGCCACCGAGCTGGGCGCGCGCACCGTCGCCGTCTTCCCCCACGAGGACCGCAACGCCGAGCACCGCATCAAGGCCGACGAGGCCTACCTGATCGGCGAGGAGGGCCACCCGGTCCGCGCCTACCTCGATGTCTCCGAGATCATCCGCGTCGCCAAGGAGGCTGGCGCCGACGCCGTCTACCCGGGCTACGGCTTCCTGTCGGAGAACCCCGACCTCGCCGAGGCCTGCGCCGCCAACGGCTTGACGTTCATCGGCCCGCCCGCCGAGGTCCTCGAGATGGCCGGCAACAAGGTTCGCGCCTTGGAGGCCGCCCGGCGCGCCGGCGTACCCACCCTGAAGTCGTGCGCGCCGTCGACCGACGTCGACGCGCTGGTCGTCGCCGCCGACGAGATCGGCTACCCGGTCTTCGTGAAGGCCGTCGCCGGTGGCGGTGGCCGCGGGATGCGCCGCGTCGACGAGGCGACCGCGCTCCGCGACGCGCTCGGCGCGGCCATGCGCGAGGCGGAGGCCGCGTTCGGCGACCCGACGGTCTTCATCGAGCAGGCCGTACGCCGCCCCCGCCACATCGAGGTCCAGGTGCTCGCCGACCATACGGGCGAGACGATCCACCTGTTCGAGCGCGACTGCTCCATCCAGCGCCGCCACCAGAAGGTCGTCGAGATCGCGCCTGCGCCCAACATCTCCGACGAGCTGCGCGAGCGCCTGTGTGCCGACGCCGTCGCGTTCGCCGAGTCGATCGGCTACTCGTGCGCCGGAACCGTCGAATTCCTGCTCGAGACCGAGGGCGACCGCGCCGGCGAGCACGTGTTCATCGAGATGAACCCGCGCATCCAGGTCGAGCACACCGTCACCGAGGAGATCACCGACGTCGACCTCGTCCAGTCGCAGATGCGCATCGCCGCCGGCGAGACGCTCGCCGACCTGGGCCTGGAGCAGGACGAGCTCCAGATCCGCGGCGCCGCGCTCCAGTGCCGCATCACCACCGAGGACCCGACGAACTCGTTCCGCCCCGACACGGGCATGATCACCACCTACCGCTCCGCCTCCGGCGCGGGCATCCGCCTCGACGGCGGCACCGTCGGCACCGGTGTCGAGATCAGTCCCCACTTCGACTCGCTGCTGGTGAAGCTCACCGCGCGCGGACGCACCTTCGAGCTCGCCACCGCCCGCGCCCGCCGTGCGCTCGCCGAGTTCCGCGTACGCGGTGTCGCGACGAACATCCCGTTCCTCCAGGCCGTGCTGGCCGACCCGGCGTTCGCCGCCGGCAATCTGGCCACCGACTTCATCGACACGCGCCCCCACCTGCTGACCGCCGTCACCCCCGGCGACCGCGGCACCCGCATGCTGCGCTGGCTCGCCGACGTATCGGTCAACAAGCCCCACGGCCCGGCGCCCACCCGCCTCGACCCCCGCACCAAGCTCCCTGCGCTCGACACCTCGGGGCCGATCCCCGACGGCGCGAAGCAGCGCCTCCAGGCGCTCGGCCCCGAGGGCTTCGCCCGCGCGCTGCGCGACACCGTGTACGTCGAGGTCACCGACACCACGTTCCGCGACGCCCACCAGTCGCTGCTGGCGACCCGCGTGCGCACCAAGGACCTGCTCGAGGTCGCCCCCCACATGGCCCGCACCCTGCCCGGGCTGTTCTCGATCGAGTGCTGGGGCGGGGCGACGTACGACGTGGCCCTACGCTTCCTCGCCGAGGACCCGTGGGAGCGGCTGGCCCGTCTGCGCGAGGCGATGCCGAACCACACGCTGCAGATGCTGCTGCGCGGCCGCAACACCGTCGGCTACACGCCCTACCCGACGAAGGTGACGCAGGCGTTCGTCGCCGAGGCGGCTTCGACCGGCATCGACATCTTCCGCATCTTCGACGCCCTCAACGACGTCGAGCAGATGCGCCCGGCCATCGAGGCCGTCCGGGAGACCGGCACCGCCGTCGCCGAGGTGGCGCTCTGCTGCACCTCGGACCTGTCGAACCCCGCCGAGAAGATCTACACGCTCGACCACTACCTGAGGCTGGCCGAGCGGATCGTCGACGCCGGCGCCCACGTGCTCGCGATCAAGGACATGGCCGGCCTGCTGCGTCCGCCTGCCGCCCGCACGCTCGTCACGGCGCTGCGCGAGCACTTCGACCTGCCGGTCCACCTGCACACCCACGACACCGCCGGCGGCCAGCTCGCCACGCTGCTCGCCGCCATCGACGCGGGGGTCGACGCCGTCGACGTGGCCTCGTCGGCCCTGGCCGGCACCACTTCCCAGGTCCCCGCGTCCGCGCTCGTCGCGGCGCTCGAGCACACCGAGCGGGCGACCCGGCTCACCGGCGGCGACGGGTCCGGTGACCTGCGGGCCGTCATGGACCTCGAGCCCTACTGGGAGGCCGTCCGGCGAGCGTACAAGCCGTTCGAGTCGGGCCTGCCGGCGCCGACCGGCCGCGTCTACGACCACGAGATCCCCGGCGGCCAGCTGTCGAACCTGCGCCAGCAGGCCATCGCGCTCGGGCTCGGCGACCGCTTCGAGGCCATCGAGACCATGTACGCAGCCGCCGACAAGATCCTCGGCCGACCCACGAAGGTCACGCCCAGCTCGAAGGTCGTCGGCGACCTCGCGCTCCACCTCGTGGCCGTCGGTGCCGACCCGAACGAGTTCAAGGCCAACCCGAACCGGTTCGACATCCCCGACTCGGTGATCGGCTTCCTCGGCGGCGAGCTCGGCGACCCGGCCGGCGGCTGGCCCGAGCCGTTCCGCACCAGGGCGCTGGCCGGGCGCATCGTGCCGGTCCGCGAGGAGACGCTGGCGGCCGAGGACGACGCGGCTCTCGACGAAGGCGGGCGTACGCGTCAGGAGACGCTGAACCGGCTGCTGTTCCCCGCGCCGACGAAGGACTTCCAGGCCAACCGCACCCAGTTTGGTGACACGTCGACTCTGCCGACGCTCGACTACCTGTACGGGCTCGAGGCGGGTGAGGAGCACTCGGTGACCCTCGGCAAGGGTGTCACGCTGATCATCGGCCTGCAGTCCATCGGTGAGGCCGACGCGAAGGGCATGCGCACCGTGATGTGCCAGCTCAACGGCCAGCTCCGCCCGGTGCGCGTGCGTGACCGCTCGATCAAGGTCGAGACGGCCTCCGCCGAGCGGGCCGATGCCTCGAACCCGAACCACGTCGCCGCGCCGTTCGCGGGGGCGGTCTCAGTGAGCGTGTCCGAGGGGGACCGCGTCGAGGCGGGCGGCCAGGTCGCCACCATCGAGGCCATGAAGATGGAGGCGGCGATCACCACGCAGGTCGCGGGCATCATCGAACGCATCGCGCTCAGGGGCGTCCAGTCGGTGGAGGGCGGCGACCTCGTCGTGGTCGTGAAGCCCGACTGATCGGGTGCGTCGACGAGGGGCGGGTCAGGCCAGCGCGGCCCGCAGCTCGTCGGCGACGTCGGTGCGCCGGCCGATCGGGATCGCCGCCCCCTCGGCGGTGGCGACCTCGCGAAGCTCGGGGTGGACCGCGAAGAACTGGTTGCGGTTGTGGGGGACCAGCAGCAGCGTGTGTCCGTCGACGCGGGTGTCGGCGAGCTCGGCGCGGGTCACGCGCGTCGTGATGCGCGTATAGCGATCGACCACGATGTCGGTGGGGGAGACCCGCACGGTGCGCGCCCGGTCGCGGGGGCCGCCGGCCACCACGAGGAGAACGGTCGCCAGGCCCAGCACCACCAGGGCGCCCTTGCCGTGGGCCTGCTTCAGCGTGACCTGCTGGAAGGCGGCGACCAGCAACGTCAAGACCACCAGGACGGCCGCGTACCCGACGCGGTTGAACGCTCGAGTACGCACCTTCACCACGGGTGAAGGGTAGACCACCGGGAGGGGCCGCGTGCAGACTATGCGAATGAGCAACGAGATCCCCGGCACGGTCATCGGCCACGGACCCATCCACGTCATGGCGCTCCACGGCTGGTTCGGCGACGAGCATGCCTGGGGCGGCCTTCCCGCACTCGTCGACGAGGAGCGGTTGACGTACGCCTTCCTCAGCTATCGCGGCTACGGCCCGCGTCGTGACGTGGCCGGCGAGCACACCATGGCCGAGATCTCCGCCGACGTCCTCGCCTACGCCGACCAGCTCGGCTGGGACCGATTCTCGCTGGTCGGCCACTCGATGGGGGGCATGGCGATCCAGCGGGTCTGGGCGGACGCGCCCCAGCGGGTGGAGGCCCTCATCGGCGTCTCGCCGGTCCCCGCGTCGGGCTCGCCGTTCGACGAGGACGGCTGGGCGCTGTTCAACGGGGCCGCCCACGCCGACGAGAACCGGTACGCGATCATCGACTTCACCACCGGCAACCGCAACACCCCGACGTGGGTGAATCGCATGGTGGCGTACTCGGTGGAGCACTCCGACCGGGAGGCGGTCGGGGACTACTTGGAGGCTTGGGCCAACACGAGCTTTGTCGACGAGCTGCCGCAGGCCGACCGGCCGCCGGTGACGCTGATCGTCGGCCAGCACGACGCCGCGCTGGGCCCCGAGACGATGCGCCAGACCTGGCTGCAGACCTATCCGGAGGCGCGGATGGTGACGCTCGCCGAGGCGGGGCACTATCCGATGGACGAGTGCCCGGTCCAGTTCGTCACGGCGTTGGAGGGGGCCCTTGTTGCCAACAGGCCCTAGCATGGCCGGGTGAACCCCCGCAGCCGCCGACTCATCGTCACCGGAGTTCTGGTGGTGCTGCTCCTCCTCGTCGTCGCCGGCGCCCTGTGGCAGGCGAGGGAGGCGCACGCCGCACCACCTCCCACCCCCTCGCCGATGGCGCCCGCGTTCACCTTCTCCGACGAGCGGATCGCCGAGAACTCCGGCATGGCCCGCGACACCGGACGCCAGCTGTTCTGGGTCGTCAACGACTCCGAGGACAGCGGCCGGGTCTTCGCCGTGGGTCCCGACGGGAAGACGAAGGGGACGCTGGAATACGCGGCCAAGCCGGTCGACGTCGAGGCGGTCGCGATGGCGGGGAACCGGCTCTTCGTCGCTGACATCGGCGACAACCAGGCCCAGCGCGACAAGATCACCGTCTATTATTTCGACCAGCCGGCGCCGAACGACGACAGGTCGGGCTCCTACCGGGCGTGGGACTTCGTCTACCCCGACGGAGCCCACGACGCCGAGACGATCCTGGTCGACAAGAACGGCCGCATCTACTTCGTCACCAAGGGCCCCCAGGGGGCCATCTACGCGGCGCCGAAGCAGCTGCGCTCCAATGGACCCAACGACCTGACCCGCGTGGCGGACGCCCCGGCCTTCGTCACCGACGGCACGTTCCTGCCCGACGGCAGGATCGCGCTGCGCACCTACGTGTCGGTGGTCGTCCTCGACCCGGAGCTGTACAGCCCGGTCGCCCAGGCGGTCACCCCGTTCCAGCGCCAGGGCGAAGCCCTCACGGTGTCGCTGGACGGGAAGACGCTGCTGCTCGGCTCCGAGGGCGTGGGCCAGGTCGTGCTGCGCATCGCGGTCCCCGAACAGCTCTACAGCGACGTGCCCAGCGGGGCGCCCACGCCGCCTCCCTCGCCGACGCCCACGCCAGCCCCGGCGGCGACGTCCGCCGCCGTCGAGCCGACTCCGGCCAGCGATCGCCGGGGCACGCTCGCGGCGATCCTGATGGCACTGGCGGGCTCCGTGGTCGCCGGGGTCGTGGTCGCCCTGGTGGGCCGCAAGCAGGCCAACCGCCCGACCGGCCCCCAGTCCCGGGTCACGATCAAGGAGGACGGGCCTTCCGACGACGGTGCGAGCGAGCAGCGCCCAGCCGAGGCTTTCCTGCCCGATCCCGCGGCCGCGCACAACGCCACACCGGCCCCCTCGGCCCAGACCCCCGCGCCCACGGATGCGCCCGCAGGCGTGCAGCAGCCGCACCAGCCCCCGGCGCCCACGCCCCCCGCGGCGCACGACGACGCGGTCACCCCGCAGTCCGCGCCCCGCCCCTTGGCCGGTGGTGCGCCGCAGTCCGAGGTGTCCGAGGCGCAGCCGACCCACTCCCTTGAGGGCGGCCCTGCCAGGGCGGCCGACACGGGGACGTGGCTGGTGCAGTCGCCCGACCACGAGCGGCCGCGTCGCGCCCTCCCGCCCCGGGACTGATCAGACCCGGGCCATTGATCGAACCGGGCCGGTGATCAGATCCGGGCCGGTGATCAGATCCTGGCCGGTGATCAGAGCCTGGCCAGGGCCCAGTCGATGCTGCGCGTGAGCGCCGCGATGTCCTCGGGGTCGATGGCCGGGAACATGCCGACGCGCAGCTGGTTGCGGCCGAGCTTGCGGTAGGGCTCGACGTCGACCACGCCGTTGGCCCGCAACACCTGGGCCAGGCGCGCGGCGTCGACCGTGTCGTCGAAGTCGATCGTGCCGACGACCGGCGAGCGGTGCTCGGCGGCGACGAACGGTGTGGCGTGCTCGTGGGCGTCGGCCCAGGCGTACAGGGTCTTCGCCGACTGGTCGCAACGCCCCCGCGCGAAGTCGAGGCCGCCGTTGTCGAGGACCCAGCCGAGCTGCTCGGCCATCAGGAACAGGGTCGTGACGGCCGGCGTGTTGAGGGTCTGGTTCTTCACCGAGTTGTCGTACGCGACCTTCAGGGAGAGGATCTCCGGCACCCATCGTTCGCTGGTGGCGATGCGTTCCATGCGCTCGACGGCGCGCGGCGACAGGACGGCGAACCACAGGCCGCCGTCGGAGGCGAGGCCCTTCTGGGGGGCGAAGTAGTAGGCGTCGACCGCGGTCGGGTCGAAGGCGACTGCCCCGGCGGCCGACGTCCCGTCGACCAGGACGAGGGCCTTGTCGTCGCCGACGCGGCGGACGGGGGCGAGGGCGCCGGTGGAGGTCTCGTTGTGGGCCCACGCGTACGCGTCCACGCCGTCGACGGCCTCCGGGAGCGCCACGCCACCCGCGGGCACCTCGGTGACGACGGGGTCGTCTAGGAACGGTGCGGCGGCGGCCGCCTTCGCGAACTTCGAGGAGAACTCGCCGAACACGCCGTGGGCGCTGCGGCGCTCGATCAGCGAGGTGGTCGCCACGTCCCAGAAGGCGGTGGAGCCGCCGTTGCCGAGGACCACCTCGTGGCCGTCGGGCAGCGCGTACAGGTCACGCAGCCCCTGGCGTACGCGGCCCACGAGCTCCTTGACGGGCGGCTGGCGATGGCTCGTGCCGACCAGCAGGGCCGCCGAGTCGACCAGAGCCGTCAGCGCCTGGGGGCGTACCTTCGCCGGGCCGCACCCGAAGCGGCCGTCACGGGGGAGGAGCATCGCGGGGATCTCGAGGGGCATGCGCCCATCCTCCCACCCGACCCCCTGCCGCGGTGCATGGTCCACGGGTGTAGGAGTGAAGCATGACGCGTGATCTGAGTGGGGAACGGATGTCGTACGACGCGGTGCGGCTGGTCGAGGACGAGGCGGGCACCGACCCGCTGGCGCTGTTCGACCGCTGGCTCGGTGCCGCGATGGACCTGAAGGAGTCGGGGGCGATCCCCGAGCCGACGGCGATGACGGTCGCGACGGTCGCCCTCGACGACGACGGGCCACGTCCCGAGGCGCGCGTGGTCCTGCTCAAGGAGTTCGACGGCACGGGATTCACCTTCTACACCAACCGCGAGTCGGCCAAGGGGGACGAGCTCGCCGCCACCCCGCGGGCCACGCTGCTGTTCTGGTGGCAGCCGCTGTATCGCCAGGTCCGCATCACCGGCCCCGTCGAGAAGGTCTCCGACGAGGCGTCGTCGGCCTACTTCGCCGTTCGCCCGCGCGGGTCGCAGCTCGGCGCATGGGCGTCCGATCAGTCGCGGCCGGCCGACTCGGAGGACGCCCTCATGGAGCGGTACGCCGAGGCCGAGCAGCGCTTCGCCGACGCGGTCGAGGTCCCGCGCCCCGACTACTGGGGCGGCTACCGCGTCGTGCCCGAGTCGATCGAGTTCTGGCAGGGCCGGCCCAGCCGCCTGCACGACCGCCTGCGCTACACCCGTTCCGGTGACACGTGGGAGCGCCAGCGCCTCCAGCCATGACCCGGCAGGGTGGGGCCAGACGAAGAGACGGGCCCGCTTGAACCTCGAAGCAACGGGGTGCAGGCATCGTCCCCAGCCCCTGGGCACGGATTGCGTACGAGCAGCGAGATCGGTCTCCACCACGGCGACCGACGTGACCAACGGCACCCGGGCGACGGAAGTGCGTCAGGCCAGCTCGTTGAGCCTGATCCGCACGGCGAGGAACTGCTTCGGGAACGCTTCGAGGACCTTCAGCCGCGGGTCGGGGGTGGCGTAGAACGGTGCGTCCTCGACCAGCGGGGCCAGGGGCGCGAGACAGTGGTGGGCCAGCACGGCCGTGCACGCGGGGCGATCGCCACCTAGCACCAGGTGGTCGACCTCCTCGAGCCGGGGCAGGAGCACGCCAGCGGCGGCCTCGGCGGCCTTGGCGTACTCCTTCGCCGCCTGGTTGTCGCGGCGGCGGGCGTACCGCTGCTGGGACCACCCGCCGGCCTTCGTGCGGCCCTGGACGTAGCCGGAGCCCACTTTGGAAGCCAGCAGGCGGGCGCCGACGAACAGCCCGGCAGCGTGGCCGCCCTTGCGGGCGAGGACGACGCCGACCCGCCGGTCGCGGCAGGCATGGGTGACGAGGCTGCCGAGCGGGTCATGGCCGACCGGGAGAGGCCCGAACGGGACATCGACCTCGGCGACCGCACCGTCTGGTGCGGCCAGCCGGATGACCTCGGGGTGTCCTGACACCTGCGGGTCGCCGTGGCGCTCGCTGAAGCCGTCCAGCCAGCGTTCGAGGCGCTCGCGGGCGACGTGGACGATCCGGTCCATGGACTCACCATAACCACGGTCGGGCGGCCGGGTGGGGGAGGTGTCGGACGTCGGCAGGCCCGCGGTCGGTAGGTTGGCCCTGACCTGTCCGTTGCCCGAACCGCGAGGAGTGAGTCGATGCCCTTCCTGACCGACGACGAGATCGTCTCCCAGCCGGAGTGCTGGCAGACCGCAGGCGAGATGGTCGGCGAAGTCGCCGACGTGCTGCCGCGCGACGGGGAGCGGGTGGCGTTCGTCGGCACCGGCACGGCCTGGTTGATGGCGCAGGCCGTCGCCGCGCTGCGCGAGCGCGCGGGCAGGGGCGAGTCCGACGCCTACACGGCGTCCGAGATGCCGCGTACGCGCCGCTATGACCGGCTGGTCGTCCTCACGCGCTCGGGCTCGACGACCGACCTGAACCGCCTGCTGACCGACTTCCGCGGCGTGACGCCCACACTGGCGCTCGTCGGCGACACGACGACCGACAGCGCCGACCTGGCCGACGAGGTCGTCGACCTCTCGTTCGCCGACGAGGCCTCGGTCGTCCAGACGCGGTTCGCGACGACGGCGCTGGCACTCGTGCGCGCTTGGCTCGGGCAGCCGCTCGAACCGATGATCGCCGATGCGACCGACGCGTTGCAGGTGCCGCTGACCGACGAGATGGCTGCCGCTGAGCAGGTGACGTTCCTCGGGCGCGACTGGACCGTCGGGCTCGCCGAGGAGGCCGCCTGGAAGTTCCGTCAGTGCTCGCAGTCCTGGTCGGAGGCCTACCCGGTCATGGAATACCGTCACGGCCCGATCGCCGTGGCGGAGCCCGGGCGCCTGGTGTGGATGCTGGGCGAGACCCCCGCGGGACTGGCCGACGACGTCGCCGCGACGGGCGCCACGTTCGTCGACCATGACCGCGACCCGATGGCCGAGCTGATCATCGCTCAGCGCCTGGCCGTGGCCCGCGCCATGCGCCTGGGGATGTCGCCCGACAGCCCCCGCAACCTGCGTCGCGCGGTGGTCCTGGACGACTGATGCGGCCCCGGCCTCCGTTCGTCGCCGCCGTCGATGTCGGCGGGACGTCCCTCAAGGGCGGGCTCGTCGCGCTCGACGGGTCGGTCCACCGGCTGACGCGCGTCCACACCCCGCGTGACGCCGACGAGGTGGTCGACGCGATCGGGAGGCTGGTGACCGGGCTGGCGACCGGCGGGGGAGCGGTGGCGTTCGGCGTGTGCACCCCCGGGATCGTCGACCCGGCGACCGGGGTCGTGCGCGCGGCGGCGAACCTGGGCTGGCACGAGGTGCCCCTGCTCGAGCGGCTGCGGCGCGACACGGGCCTGCCCGGCGCGGTGGCGCACGACATGCGTGCGGCCGGTGTCGCGGAGTGGCGGCTGGGGGCAGCGCGTGGGGTGCGGGACTTGTGCTTCTCGGCGCTCGGCACGGGCATCTCCGCGGCCGTCGTCGTCGACGGTCACCTGCTGCAGGCCGGCGGGTACGCCGGCGAGATCGGCCACCTGTCCGTGGCGGCCGCAGCCGGGGTGCGGTGCGCGTGCGGGGCGACGGGGTGCCTGGAGACGGTCGCCTCGGCCGTCGGCGTACGCCGCACCGCGGCCCGCCTGCGTGGCGTGGAGCTGCAGCAGGAGGTGCCCACGGCGGAGCTGGCCCGTCGCGCGCGGGACGGCGAGGTCATCGCCCGCGCGGCCTTCGACAAGGCCGCGGCCGCCCTGGCGGAGGCGTTCTGCGCGCTGACGACCCTGGTGGGCCCCGAGCGCATCGTGATCGGCGGCGGCATGGCGGAGGCGTACGACCTGCTCGTACCGACCGTCGACCGGGCGCTCGGCGAGCTGCCGTTCCAGCGGCGGCCACACCTGGTCAGGGCCCAGCTCGGGTCGAACGCAGGGCTGGTCGGTGCCGGGCTCATCGGTGCCGAGGCCGCCTCCCTCGTCCCACCCATCCGCGGAGGCCGACCATGACCGAGTGGATCCGCGCCGCGCGGGCCGTCACCCCCGACGGGGTCGTCGAGGGTGTCCGGATCGGCGTCGAGGGCGGCCTGATCGTCGCCGTCGAGGCCGGCGCGCCCCCGGACGACGGGCTGTGGGCGCTGCCGGGGTTCGTGGACACCCACACCCACGGTGCGCTCGGCCACGACTACGGCACGGCGACCCGGGACGAGGCCCGGGCGATCCTGGCGTTCCAGCGTTCGCGCGGGACGACCACCGCGTACGCCTCGCTCGCCACGCGCGCCCTCGACGACCTCTGCGGCCAGTTGGGCGTGCTCGCCGGGCTCGTCGAGGCCGGTGAGCTGGCAGGGATCCACCTCGAGGGGCCCTTCCTCGCCCCGGAGCGCCGCGGAGCCCACCGCGCCGACCTGCTGCGGACCCCCGACCCGGACGTTGTGCGGTCGCTGCTGGAGGCCGGGCGGGGGAGCGTACGCATGGTGACGCTGGCGCCCGAGCTGCCGGGCGCGGACGAGGCGGTGTCGACGCTGCGGGCCGCCGGTGTACGCGTGGCGTTCGGCCACTCGGACGCCGACGCGCTGGGGTGTGCCCGGATGGTGGAGCACGGTGCCCGCGTCGCGACGCACCTGTTCAACGCGATGCGCCCGATCCACCACCGCGACCCCGGGCCGGTGCCGGGACTGTTGACCGACCCGCGGGTGGCGGTCGAGCTGATCTGCGACGGCGTCCACCTGCACGCCGACACGATCGACCTGGCGATCGCCGTGGCCGGACCCGACCGGGTCGTCCTCGTCACCGACGCCATGGCGGCCACCGGGCTGGGCGACGGCGACTACCCGTTGGGCGATCTGACCGCGCGCGTGATCGACGGCACCGCCCGCGTCCTCGGGGCCGACGGGCGGCTCGGGGCGATCGCCGGTTCAACGTTGACCATGGACGTGGCGGTAAAGAACCTCGTCTCCGCCGGGCACCCACCGGCGTCGGTCGCCCGCATGGCTGCCGCGACCCCCGCCGGCGTCCACGGGTTGGACGACGTCGGGGCCCTCGAGGTGGGCCGCCGGGCCGACGTGGTGCTGATCGACGAGCGGGGCGCGCTCCAGCGCGTCTTCCACGCCGGGGCCGAAGTGTCGCGGCCAAGGTAAGGTCACGCCTGTGAGCGACCTCATCGACACCACAGAGATGTATCTGCGGACCATCTTCGAGCTCCAGGAAGAGGGTATCCCGCCCCTGCGCGCCCGCATCGCCGAGCGCCTCCACCAGAGCGGCCCCACGGTGTCGCAGACGGTCGCCCGCATGGAGCGCGACGGACTGCTCCACGTGCTGCCCGACCGCCAGATCAAGCTCAGCCCCGAGGGCCACGGGCTCGCGCTGAAGGTGATGCGCAAGCACCGGCTCGCCGAGCGCCTGCTCATCGATGTCATCGGTCTCGACTGGGACCTCGTCCACGACGAGGCCTGCCGCTGGGAGCACGTCATCTCCGACGAGGTCGAGAAGCGCCTCATGACGGTCCTCGAGCGCCCGGTCGCGTCCCCGTACGGCAACCCCATCCCCGGTCTCGACGAGATCGGCGGGCCGGAGGTCGAGGACTTCCGTGCCGGAACCAGCCCGCTGCCCGACCTCCTCGACAAGGTCCCGGTGCGCGTCGTCATCCGGCGCATCTCCGAGAACCTGCAGGCCGAGGCCGACATGCTGACGACCCTCAAGGGGTCCGGTGTCCTGCCCGGTGTCGTCGTCACCGCCGAGGCCGGCGGGCTGGGCGTACGCCTCGTCCCCGACGAAGGGCCGGGCTGCGAGCTCGCGCTCGACGCCGCCCAGCACCTGTACGCAGTGGCGGCGGATTGATGCCCGACAAGGCGGTCGTCGGTCTGCTCGACGGCCACTGGTACGACGCAATCGCGGCCCTGCTGCAGGTCGCCACGAACGACAGGAAGGCGCCGAAGAACCTCCACCAAGCGCGTGAGCTCGCCACCGCGGCCAAGCGCGTGCTCGACCTCGACGCCGAGGACTTCGCGACGATCGCCGGGGGGTTCTCCACCCCGTGGGCCCACCGCCTGGCCGAGTCGTGCTTCCCGCTGCAGCCGAAGGACAATCAGCGTGGCGCCCTCGGCTCGCTCATCCCCCTCTACGAGCTCATGCTGGAGGTCATGGAGCTCCGTGCGCTTCGCCACGAGCCGCTGCAGGTCGTCGTCACCGCTCACCTGATCGGCGAATACCTGTGCCAGCTGGCGTGGGAGTCGCGCCTGGGCCACGGCGGCGACCCGCTCCAGCTCGGCCGTTTCGTGGGGGAGCGCTGGGGCACCGACGACCCGACCTGCCCGCACAGCTCGGCTCTACGGGCCACCGCCAAGCGGTCGCTGAACGCGTGCTCGGGCGACGTGGCCGGTTACACCGCCTACCTGGACCGTTTCCACTCCCGGCAGGGCGACGCGCTCGCGGTGTGCGGCATGAACCACGAGACAGTCGGCGCGGGCGCGCGTCCGGACGCCGGCGAGACCTGCCCGAACCCCTGCCGCTGGGCGGTACGCGGGTCGATGGAGGAGCGGCGCGACCTCGACGCCCGCCTCCGGCTCGCGCTGCTGTACATCGACTCACCGATCGTGTCGCTGCGCCACCATGCGCCCGTCGGACACTTCTTCGGCGTGCCGTCGACCGCCGAGATCTCCACCGCTTGGCTGCGCACCTGGGAACGCCTCAGCCAGCCGTGGAACGACGGCGCCAACCCGCTCACCGCCGACGACGCCGTGCCCGGGCGCCCCGACCCCAACGAGGCGCTGCCCGGCATGAGCGCGCTCGTCTCCGCCGTGGCCGGACGCACCATCGGCCCCGGCCGGGTCATCCGTGACATCGGCGTCGACATCGGACGGGCCATGGGTCGACCCGCGGAATAACCGCTCGCCGCGTCCGTGTTGACCCGAAGACAGCCCGACCGGGGACGAACGTCCGCGAACCAAGCCAAGGAGAGACATGGCCACCATCGACCTCACCACCGAGAATTTCACCTCGACGATCAAGGACAACGACTTCGTCGTCGTCGACTTCTGGGCCGGCTGGTGCACGCCGTGCCAGCGCTTCGCGCCGATCTTCTCGAAGGTGGCGGAGAAGCACGACGACGTCGTGTTCGCCAAGCTCGACACCGAGGCCGAGCAGGCCATCGCAGGCGCGCTCGGCGTCCAGTCCATCCCGACCGTCATGGCGTTCAACCGCGGCAACCTGGTCTTCAACCAGACCGGCGTGCTCAACGCCAGCCAGCTCGACCAGCTCGTGAACGCGGTCAAGGAGCACAAGCGCGACGCCGAGTGACTCCCTTCAGGGGCCACCACCTGGGCCGGAGATGAGAAGACGCTCATTGTGGTCCAATTTTCATCCAAACACAGTGCTCGACGTTGGTTCTGGGGCGTCCGGTGCCCTAGTCTGGAAAGACGAGAGCGTCAGTGAATGTCTCCTGGGGGTGGGTAGACATGGTGCGTGAGCCCGTTCACTGACGCTCTCGCCCCAATTCTCGACCGGGTCGGGGCGCCGGGGTCCGGCGTCGTCCACGCAGTCGTCGAAGCCCCGCGGCCGCTCACGCCCTTGGTCGCGGGGGCTCACGCGGGGCTTCTCTCTCGTCCCGTCCAGACGCCGGGACGCGCTTGCCGACGCTCGCCGGGTGGGTCCGATCCCTGCGTGGTTGCGTTCGCGCAGCGGCACCTGCCCCACTGCTCTCTGGGTGAACATCAGCGGACGAGGAACGCCGGCGAGGTGCCCCGGCGAGATGAGCGCCAGGGGCCTGCTCCCTTCGCGGTCGGGGTTCGCGCCGGTTCCCGCTAACATAGGGCGGCAGCATGCTGGGCCCCATAGCTCAGGGGATAGAGCAGAGGTTTCCTAAACCTTGTGTCGCAGGTTCGAATCCTGCTGGGGCCGCTAGGTCGAAACGACTCACGGGAGCGCGCGATGGAACGACTTGGTGTCATCGTCGGCCCGACCCTCGCAGCGGCCTTCGGCTTTCTCCTCGCGCGGCTCGCGCTGACGGGGGAACACACGAACTATGTGAAGGCGTCGCTGGGGCCCTGGCTGCTCCTGACGGGGGCCTTCTTCCTCTTCCTCGGGCTGTGGTCGTTGGGTGCTCAGATCCGCGCGGTGAGCCACGGGGGCGGTCACAGTCACCTGCCATGGGCGGCCTGGCTGCTCGTGGTGCCGGTGCTGGTGGTGTCGTTGCTGAACCCGTCGCCGCTGGGGGCCTACTCGGCCACGTCGGCGGTGGCCGGCCAGGCGCCGGGGACGCGGGTGGCCCGCTCCCGCCGGGCGCCGACGTGATCACGATGCGCGCCGACGACTACGTCATCCGCACCATGTTCAACGACCCCACACCGATGCAGGGACGCCGGTTCAAGATCATCGGTTTCGTCACCCATCCCAACGGTCCCAGCGCCGACTGGGACCTGGCCCGCCTGAAGGTGATGTGCTGTGCCTCCGACGCGGCGGCGTACCGCATCACCGCGCTCGGCGCGCGTCAGCTGCCCGACGACACCTGGGTCGAGGTCGTGGGGGAGTATGCGCCGGCGGCCACACGTGAGGCCGCGGCCATCCGTGTGGAGTCCGTGACCCCGATCGCGCCTCCGGAGAACACCTACCTGTGAGTCCCGAACCGACGCGAACCGTCCCGCAGCCACGGGCATCCCGCCAGGCCCCGGCCTGGCAGTGGGTCGTGCCCGTGACGGTGCTGGTCGTCCTCGTCGAGCTGATGCTGGGCCGCGAGGTGCTCGCGCGGGTTGTCCCGCTGCCCGAGGCCGTCAACGCGTGGCTGGTCGTGGTCGTGGCCATCTGCGTCCAGGCTGCGCCGTTCCTCGCGCTGGGAGTGGTCGTGTCGGGGCTGGTGACGGCACTCGTGCCGGCCTGGGTGCTCGACCGGATCATGCCGCGTCACCCAGCCCTCGCCGTGCCGGCGGCAGGCGCCGCGGGAATGGTGCTGCCGGGGTGCGAGTGCGCCTCGGTCCCCGTCTCCAACTCACTGATGCGTCAGGGGGTGGCGCCCGCAGCAGCTCTGACGTTCCTGCTCGCTGCTCCGGCGATCAACCCCATCGTGCTGGTGGCGACCGCGGTGGCGTTCCCCGCCCAGCCCGAGATGGTGCTGGCCCGCTTCGTCGCGTCCCTGCTCGCCGCGCTAGTCATCGGTTGGCTGTGGGTCGGCCTGGGGCGCCGTGAGTGGCTCGGCCACGACGACCTCCAAGCCGCGCCGTCCGCGGACCGGTGGGAGGTCTTCCGCGCGACGTCGCTGCACGACTTCCTCCACGCGGGCGGCTACCTCGTGCTGGGCGCAGCCGTCACCGCGACCATCAACGTGCTGGTGCCCAAGCACATCCTGCGTACGCTCGCCGATCGGCCGTTGCTGGCCGTGCTCACCCTGGCCGTCCTGGCCGTGGTCGTGTCGATCTGCTCAGAGGCCGACGCGTTCGTGGCGGCGTCGTTGACGATGTTCTCGCCGACGGCCCGGCTGGCGTTCATGGTCGTCAGCCCCATGGTCGACATCAAGCTGTTCGCCATGCAGTGGGGCACGTTCGGGCGTGCTTTCGCGCTGCGGTTCGCGCCCGTGACGTTGGTGGTATGCGTGCTGTGCGCGCTGCTCGTCGGCACCCTGGTCTTCTAGGCTGTCCGGATGCGCGCTGACGAGCCGGCCCCGCCCGAGAACCCCGACCTGCCCGACGAGACGGCGGCCGACGAGCCGGCCGACAGGCGCGACGGGGGATCGCGCCGACGCCTGGTCGGCGGCGTCGGGAGGGCGCTCGACTCGAGCCTGACCTACACCCTGCCGGGGACGTGCGTCGCGATGGCCGTCGCGCTGGGGTGGACCTACGCGTACCTTCCCTCGACCGCGCTGCTCGGCGGTGCCGTGTGCTTCGCCGTGGCCGCGGCAGCGGGCTGGGCGGGCGCGCGTGATCCGAAGGAGGGTCGCGGGACCGCGCTGATGGCCCTGACCGGGCTTCTGGCGCTGGCGGGGTTGGGGCTCCTCGTCGCCGGCGTGGCCTGAAAACTAGACTTGTCACCCATGAGCCCTCAAGGACGCGACCTGGCCCGACAGAAGATGACCGAGGCCGACATCCACCCGACGGCGATCGAGGTCTTCAGCCACTACTACGACGAGCTGGAGCGCGGCAGCACCGGACTGATCGCCGAGGCCGACATCGACACCCTCGACCAGCCCGACCGGCTGGCCGACGCGCAGGTCGACGAGGGGGCCGCCCGTGAGGCGCTCGCACTGACCGTCATCATCAAGCTCAACGGCGGCCTCGGCACGTCGATGGGGCTCGACCGTGCGAAGACGCTGCTGGAGGTCACCGAGGGGAAGAACTTCCTCGACCTCATCGTCCAGCAGGTCATGGCGGCGCGCGCCGAGCACGGCGTACGCCTCCCGCTGCTGTTGATGAACAGCTTCCGCACCCGTGACGACTCGCTGGCCGCTCTGGAGAAGTACGCCGACCTGGCCGTCGACGGGCTGCCGCTGGACTTCCTGCAGAACCGCGAGCCCAAGCTGCTCGCCGACTCGCTCGAGCCCGCCCAGTGGCCGGCCGATCCGTCGCTGGAGTGGTGCCCGCCGGGCCACGGCGACATCTACACCGCGCTGCTGGCCTCAGGTGTCCTCGACCAGCTGATCGAGGCCGGCTTCCGCTATGCGAGCGTGTCGAACTCCGACAACCTCGGCGCGTGCCCCGACGCGCGCATCGCCGGCTGGTTCGCCGGCACCGGGGCGCCGTTCGCCATGGAGGTCTGCTCGCGCACCGCCGCCGACCGCAAGGGCGGCCATCTCGCTGTGCGGCGCAGCGACGGCCGCCTCGTGCTGCGTGAGGTCGCCCAGACCGCCGACGAGGACATGGGCCACTTCACCGACGAGTCGAAGCACCGCTTCTTCAACACCAACAGCCTGTGGTTCGACCTGATGGGCCTGCGCGACGTGCTCGCCGAGCGGGAGGGCGTGCTGGGCCTGCCGTTGATCCGCAACACCAAGAACCTCGACCCCAGCGACAAGACGTCGCCGGAGGTCATCCAGATCGAGACGGCGATGGGCGCGGCGGTCGAGGTCTTCGAGGGCGCCACGGCCATCGAGGTCGGCCGTGACCGTTTCCTGCCGGTCAAGACGACCAACGACCTGCTGGTGATCCGTTCCGATGCGTACACGCTGGACGCCTCCGGCCGGCTCGTCCTCACCGAGGGGGCCACCGCGCCGCTGGTCGACCTGGACAGCGACCACTACAAGCTCGTCGACGACTTCGAGCAGCGGTTCCCGCACGGTGCGCCGTCGCTGGTGCGTGCCCATTCGCTGACCGTCGAGGGCGACTGGACGTTCGGTCGCGACGTCGGCGTCGTGGGCGACGTGCACCTGACCGCCGACGAGCCGAGCACGGTGGCCGACGGCACCGAGCTGTCCGACTGAGGTGGGCGCCTGGCACTCGGCCCTGGCGTACGCGGTCACCGGGAAGCGGATCGACCTCGGTGATCAGGAGCGTCCTGACCTGGACGTGCTCGTCGCCGCGCTCGCCGAGCGCGGCCTGGCCGCCGACGGGCTCCGGCGAGCGGTCCCGGCCGATCTGATGCAGGGGTTGTCGTACGCGCAGCTGGCGGCCGCGGAGCGCGCGCTGCGCGAGCGGCTGGGGGCGACGGGCGTGCATGCGGTGCGGCCAAGTGGGCGTACGCGCCTGGACGCCGACGAACGCCGGCTGATGGCCGACCGCCCACCCCACTGGGGCTGACCCGCCGAACCCCGCTCCGTGCACAGACCTGCGGAGATCGGGGGCGGTTTCTAGCCATCAACGCAACTCATCCCCACCAAGGTCTTCGAAGCGTCGCGGCGCAGGTTCGGGCATCGCCGAGTCTGGGCACGTCTGCGTTCTCAGGGCTGGATCGTGGCGAAGAAGACCGTGCTCAAGGTCAGGTGCGAACTCGGACTAAAAGCCGGATCCGGCGCACGCGGTTCCGGTCCTTCACCGGTGAGGTCAGCAAGACCTTCCCGAATCTGGCGCGCCGTGACTTCACCACCAGCGGCCCGAACCAGAAGTGGGTCACCAACCTCACCGAGTTCCAACTCGGCGAGGAGAAGGTCTGCCTGTCTGCGGTGAGGGATCTGTTGGACGAACTGTTCTGCACAGGCCCGATCGGGACCATCGACCAACTCGTCACGGAGATGACCGACGACCTCTTCGGGTTCAACCATCACAGGCCCCATGACAGCAACAAGGGCCTGCCCCCGGTCACCTACCGGGAACAGGCCCTTGCCGCCTAAGCCCCAACCCCTGAACCAGCCCACCAACTGGGGACCAGTTCACGTCGTCGTGGCGGGGACTCGTTCGTGCCAGACTCAGATCACTTGCCTGCGAGGAGGTCGCGGATCTCGGCCAGCAGCTCGGTCTCGGTGGCGGTCTTCTCGTCGGTGATGCCCCGCATCTTCTTGTACTGCTCGTAGGGCTTCACCACGGCCACGTACAGCACGGTGGCGGTGATCAGGAAGCTCAGCGCGGAGCCGAGGAAGTCGCCGATCTTGATGCCCCAGACGGCGGTCTCGCTGAAGGCCTTCGTGGGATCGAATCCCGCCAGACGTGCGATGATGTCCATGAGCAGGCTCGAGAAGCTCTTCACAACCGCGGCGAACGCCGTGCCCATGATGAAAGCAACGGCAAGCTCGATGAGGTTGCCCTTCATCAGGAATTCTTTGAATCCCTTCATGCATTTTCTCCAATCAGCTGTTGGCCCACCCTGAGCCGGCAGCTGCGGCTGAATTTAGCAGGGGGTTACCGGCGAGTTGGTCAGGAACGCAGGACGATCCCGAGCCGTGTCGTCGCGCCTGCCTGTGCCAGCACGGGTGCCGTCTCCGACTCGACCTCGAACAGCAGCGCGGGCCCGCGCGTGTCGTCGCCCCCGAACGGGCTGCCGCCGGAGCCTGTGGAGGGCAGGGCCGCGACCCTGGCACCGCGTGCCACGATCCGGGCCGGGGTGGCCTCGCCGGACATGGCCAGCACATCGACGCGGTCACCGACGCGGACCAGCGACGTCATCTGGGGGTCGGCGAGCCGCACGGGCACCAGCGCGTGACCCGGTCTGGCCCGCAGGGCCGAGGGCGACACGACAACCGCACCGGTGACGGGGGTTCCCGTGCCCAGCGCGACCACGGCCGGGCGACCCACGACCTCGGCGGGGTCGCCGACCGCATCGGCCGGCACGAGGCCATCAGGGAAGCGGGCCACGCGTACGTCGTCGGCGGTCAACGCAGACCCGGCCGCGACCGGACGCGCCGCGACCACGACGGACCTGGTCGGCGGGGGTGCGGGCGCTGCCACGCCGACCGCGCTCGCGACCGCGAGGCCAGCAGCCAGCGCGGCGAGGGCACGTCGGTGACGCGCCAGCAGGCGCGCGAGGGTGTCGAGCAGGGACGGGCGGGGCAGCCGCCACGGACCGGGGGCACGGTGGTTCTCGCTCATGCCCCCATGTCTAGTGCGCGGGACGCGCCCGACGGCACGTCCCGCGACCTGTCCACAGGTTCAGCTCGCAGCGCTGCCGGAAGTGCCTGTGGACGAGGAGGACGACGAGGTCGACGAGGTCGACGAGGAAGACGAGGACGAGGAGTCGGACGACTTGGTCTCGGACTTCTTCTCGGAGGGCTTCGAGGACGAGGTCTTCGCCTCGCGGGAGTCGGTGCGGTAGAAGCCGGAACCCTTGAAGTGCACGCCCACCGCGTTGTAGACCTTCCGCAGCGACTCGCGCCCGCACTCGGGGCAGCGGGTCAGCGCGTCGTCGGTGAACTTCTGGACGACCTCGAGGTCGGTCTGGCACTCCTTGCAGCGGTACTGATACGTGGGCATGGTTCTCCGTGGCGTGTGATGGGCGACGATCAATCATAGGGTGAGATCCATGCGTCACATCCCCCGCGGGCTCGTCGTGGTCCTGCTCGTCGTCGTCCTGGCGCTCGCCTCCATCGCCAGTCTCGCCGTGGTGACGGTCCGCGAGTCGTTCCCGAACGTGGCCGGCACGGTGGTCGTCCAGCCGCTCGGCCGGCCCGTCAAGGTCGTCAGGGACGCCCGCGGCGTGCCCCACATCTACGCCGACACGGCCGAGGACCTGTTCGCCGCCCAGGGCTACGTCCACGCCCAAGAACGCTTTTTCGAGATGGACGTACGCCGCCACATCACCGCCGGTCGCCTGTCGGAGATGTTCGGGCCCACGACGGTGGAGACCGACGCGTACGTGCGCACCATGGGCTGGCGCCGCGTGGCCGAGCAGGAGGTCGCGATGATGTCGTCGCGGACCCGTAGCTATCTGGACGCGTACGCCGCCGGCGTCAACGCGTACGCCGCGCCGCGCTCGCTGCCGGAGCTGTCGCTGGAGTACGCGTTGCTGGGCCTGCAGGGGCGTGACATCTCGCGCGAGCCGTGGACGGCCGCCGACTCGCTGGCGTGGTTGAAGGCCATGGCCTGGGACCTGTCCGGCAACCGCATGCAGGAGATCGAGCAGGCCGTCATGCAGGCCGCGGTCGGCCCGACCCGCGCCGGCGACCTCCTGCCCGACTACGACCCGGAGGTCTTCGAGCCGATCGTCACGCAGGGCGCCGTCCTCGACGGGAAGTTCGACCCGCAGGTCCGGGGCGACGCGCGGCCGGCGCCCGTGGTCGCCCCGTCGGCGACGACCCCCGAGGCCACCCGGGCCCTGCTCGACGCGGCCCGCGTCGACGACGCCGTGCCCGACCTGGTCGCCGACCCGCGCCTGGGCGGCGAGGTCGGCTCGAACTCGTGGGTCGTCGCGGGCAACAGGTCGGCGAGCGGCAAGCCGATCCTCGCCAACGACCCGCATCTGTCCACGTCGATCCCGTCGGTGTTCATGCAGGTCGGCCTGCACTGCAACCGGGTGGGCCAGGCCTGTCCGTTCGACGTGTCCGGGTTCTCGTTCTCGGGCATGCCCGGCGTCATCATCGGCCACAACGCCCACATCGCCTGGGGTTTCACCGTGCCCTACCTCGACACCCAGGACCTGTTCGTCGAACAGCTCGTGGGGCAGCGCTACCGCCGCGGCCAGGACCTCGTCGACCTCGACGTCCGCGAGGAGGTCATCCGCGTCGCCGGCGCCCCCGACAAGCACATCACCGTCCGCTCGACCGGCCACGGTCCGCTGCTGTCCGACGTCGACCGCCAGCTGAAACAGGTCCCGACCACGAAGGCCGACGGCGCCACCGAGACCGCGGTCTCGCTGGCTTGGACGGCGCTCACCCCGTCGACCTCCATAGAGGCGATCTTCGTGCTCGGCGAGGCGAAGGACTTCGACGGCTTCCGCCGCGCGGCGAGCCTGCTGCGGGCCCCCTCCCAGAACCTGTTGTACGCCGACGTCGCCGGCAACATCGGCTACCAGCTGCCCGGTGACATCCCCGTGCGTCGCAACGGCAACGGCCTGCTGCCGCGCGACGGTGCGAACCCCGAGGACGACTGGACGGGCATGGTCCCGTTCGACGAGCTGCCGAACGCGTACAACCCCGAGTCGGGATACATCGTCGCCGCCAACCAGCAGATCATCGCCAACCACCCGCGCCTGCTCGGCAGTGACGCATCGCTGGGCTGGCGCTCGCAGCAGATCGTGGACCGCCTCAACGACCATGCCGCCCCGATGACGATCGAGGACGCCATGGCGGTCCAGGGCGACTCGACGGTCCGGTATGCCAAGCTGATCGTGCCCGCCCTGCTGCAGGCGCAGGTCACCCGCGAGTGGGACGCCGACGGCCAGGAGGTGCTGCGGAACTGGGACTTCAGGTCGGGCCCGGACAGCACGGGGGCCGCGTACTTCCACGTGGTGATGCGCCGCGTGCTCGCCCGCACCTTCGACGACGAGCTGCCGCCCGAGCTCCGCACCCAGCCGACCGACCGCTGGTACGGGCTGCTCGCCCAGCTCGTCCGCGACCCGAACAACCCGTGGTGGGACGACCAGCGCACCAGCGCCGTCGAGAACCGCGACACCGTGCTCGCCGCCGCGCTCACCGACGCCCGCAAGGAGATCACAGTCCTGCTTGGCCGCGACCCGTCGCAGTGGCGTTGGGGCGACCTGCACCGCCTCGAGCTGAAGCACCAGACCCTCGGGAAGTCGGGCATCGGCCCCGTCGAACGCGTCTTCAACCGGGGCGACGAGCCCGTCGGCGGCGGCCCCGCCGTGGTCGAGGCGTTCGCGTTCGGCAGCGACACATTCCGGCCTCACGCCGGCCCCACGATGAAGATGGTCGTCGACCTGTCGGACCTCGACAACTCGCGCTGGGTCAACCAGAGCGGCACGTCGGGCCACGCGTACCACCCGAACTACGACGACCAGCTCAGGCTGCTCGCGTCGAACACCTATCTCCCGTGGCGCTCCAGCCGTCAGCGCATCGAGCAGGAAAGCACCACGATCCAGACCCTCAACCCGCCGGGCTGAGCTAGATTCACGGACATGGCTTCCACCGTCCGCGAGCTGTACGCGCTCGACTCCGTCCTGAACGAATCCGAGGCCGCGATCGTCGACGCCGTGGCGTCGTGGGGGAAGACCCATGTCGCCGACCACATCGGTGAGTGGTTCGACACCGGGCACGTGCCCGTCCGCGAGCTGGCGAAGACGCTGGGTGACCTTGGTGTGCTGGGCATGCATCTGGAGGGCTACGGCTGCCAGGGGTCGACGGCCGTCGAGTACGGCATGGCGTGCTTCGCGCTCGAGGCCATCGACTCGGGCATCCGCTCGTTGGTGTCGGTGCAGGGCTCGCTGGCGATGTTCGCGATCTGGCGCTTCGGGTCGGAGGAACAGAAGCAGGAGTGGCTCCCGCGCATGGCCGCCGGCGAGGCCATCGGCTGCTTCGGCCTGACCGAGCCCGACTTCGGCTCGAACCCCGCAGGCATGCGTACGCGCGCCCGCCGCGACCGAGACGACTGGGTCCTTGACGGCACGAAGATGTGGATCACCAACGGCTCGGTCGCCGACGTGGCCGTCGTGTGGGCCCGCACCGACGACGGCGTACGCGGTTTCGTCGTCCCCACCGACACCCCCGGGTTCTCGGCTCCCGAGATCCATCAGAAGATGTCGCTGCGGGCCTCGGTGACCTCCGAGCTCGTCCTCGACGGCGTACGCCTGCCCGCCTCGGCGATGCTGCCCGAGGCACAGGGGCTGCGCGGTCCCCTGTCGTGCCTGAACGAGGCCCGCTTCGGCATCGTGTTCGGCGCGATGGGTGCCGCCGACGACTGCCTGGAGACCGCCCGCCGCTACGCGATGGAGCGCGCTGTGTTCGACCGTCCGCTGGCGTCGTTCCAGCTCACGCAGGGCAAGCTCGCCGACATGGCCGTCCAGGTCGGCAACGGAGTCCTGCTGGCGCTCCACCTCGGCCGCCTCAAGGACGACGGCGGCGTACGCCCGGAACAGATCTCGCTGGGCAAGCTGAACAACACGCGTACCGCGATCGCCGTGGCCCGCGAGTGCCGCACGATCCTGGGGGCGAACGGCATCTCGCTGGAGTACCCGGTGATCCGCCACGCCAACAACCTGGAGTCGGTGCTGACCTACGAGGGCACCGCCGAGGTCCACCAGCTGATGATCGGCCAAGCGCTGACGGGGGAGTCGGCCTTCAAGTAACCCTCACAACAGGTCGAGAACTCCTCGACAGCCCCGCCAACGCCTGTTATGGAGTTTCGGCCTGTGATGAGCGTCAGTCCTCCATGGCCTTCATCAGGGCGATGGCCAGCGTGACGCCGTCGCGGTCGCCGTCCTCGTGGGCCCACAGGGCGTCGATGGACGTCATGACGATGGTCCACAGCCGGGCGTCGCGCTCGTCGACGCCCATGGCCTCGCTGACGACCTCGAGGCGGCGGCGCACCAGGTAGCGGAGCTCCGAGCCGGTGCCCAGCTCGTCGACGCGGTTGCGCAGCAGCGGCAGCACCTCCGCGCCGGGGTGGCCGGCCATGGGCTTGGGGTCGATCGCCAGCCAGGGCTCACGCTCGGCGCCCGGCACGTTCCAGTAGTGCAGGTCGCCGTGGACCAGCACCGAGTCGCACGCCGGGTCGCGGGTCAGCTCGCGGCCGAGTGCGAGCGCGCGGTCGAGGAACCGCGGCGGCAGCACCCCGCGCGTCGTCCGCAGCCGCTCGTGGTTGCGGCGGACGTGGCGGCTCAACCGGGGCACGTTCGGCGGGGGAGCGGTGGCGTGGAGCCGGGCGAGCAGGTCGCCGGCGATGCCGCAGGCCTCCTCGTCCCACAGGTCGTCGAGCGTGCGGGTGGCGTCGAGGCGTTCCAGCAGCAGCGCGCCGCGTCCGGGGTCGGCGGCGACGAGGTGGACGATGCCGTTGCCGTCCCAGGCGCGCAGGCCCAGGTGCTCGCCGCGCGACTCCCGGTGGGGCCAGCCGATCTTGAGCACCAGCGGCTCGTCGTCGCGCGCGACGGGCAGGACCACCGAGGTGTGGCCGCTGCGGAAGCCGCCCTCCCAGACCAGCGACCACTCGTCCAGCAGGTCGCCCGCCAGCGTCGGCACCGTGTCGAGCCAGGCCGCGCCGGTCGGGCCGCCCTCGGCGGGCCGCGGCCCCATGCGGGCGAGGAGCTCGGCGGGCAGGTCGTCGCGGCGGAACGGGGTCACGCGCAGCGGATGGTCCGGGTGGGCGTGATGATCACGTCCACGGGCAGGTCCCACTCCTGCATGGGCAGCGCGGGCATGACCTCGTCGTCGTTGAGCAGGGCCACGACGGGGACGGCGGGGTCGGCGTGGAGCCGCGCCCGGTCGTACCAGCCGCCGCCGACGCCGAGCCGGTCGCCCAGCGGGCTGCCCGCGAGCGCGGAGCAGACGATCACGTCGACCTTCGCCAGCGCCTCGGCGCCCAGGCGGGGGCCGGTCGGCTCGGGGATGTCGTTCCAGCCGGCGCGCAGGTCGTCGGGGCCGGTGTACCAGGCCCAGTCGGGCTCCTTGCGCAGCACGGGCAGGAGCACGCGGGCGCCCCGCGCGGTGAGGGCGCCGACGAGCTCGAGGGTCGACGGCTCGGGCTCCACGGACAGGTAGCACGCCACGCGCAGCGCGTCGACGTCACCGAGGAACTCGAGCACCCGCTGCGTACGCGCGGTGTCGTGGGCGCTGCGGTCGGTGTCGGGGCGGGCGGCGCGGCGTCGGCGTACGGCATCGCGGAGGATGTCCTTGGCCTGGGCGAGGGCGGCGTCGTCGGCCTCGGTGTGTGGACCGGTCCCGGTGGGGCCGGTGCGTCCTGCGGGGCTGGGCGGCAGCATCGCCCTATCGTAAGGGCCATGGCACTGTTCGGTCGCAAGAAGAAGGCCCCCGCGCCGCTCCCGGAGGAGCCGAAGCCCACGCTTCCCACTCCGCCGGAGCCGGACGCCAACGGATTGCGCCCGTGGGAGGCACACCGCGACTACCTGCTGTCGCTGGTCTACCCGCTGCCGCCGTTCGGCATGCAGATCCTCGACTCGCTGGGCCTGTCGATCTGCGAGGACATCACGGCCGACCTCGACCTGCCGGGCTTCGACAACTCGGCTATGGACGGGTACGCGGTCCGGGCCGCCGACCTCCACGCCGCCAGCGAGAAGAACCCGAAGGTGCTCGCCGTCGTCGGCGAGATCGCGGCCGGCACAGTCGCCGACAAGCCGCTGCCGCCCGGCACGGCGATGAAGATCATGACGGGTGCGCCGGTGCCGGAGGGCGCCGACACCGTGGTCCAGTACGAGCTCACCGACCGGGGCTCCGACGACGTGCGGATCTTCGCGCAGGTCGAGCAGGGAAAGAACATCCGTCGCCGCGGCTCCGACATCGCCGAGGGCGAGGACCTGCTGAGGTCGGGCCAGGTCATCGACGCGCGCACCGTCGGGCTGCTGGCCGGCATCGGCATCGACAAGGTGCTCGTACGCCCGCGTCCGCGCGTGGTGATCATCTCGACGGGCAGCGAACTGGTCGATCCCGGTCTTCCGCTGTCGGAGCTGGGTCAGCTCTACGACTCGAACTCCTTCCTGCTGGCGGCCGCTGCGAAGGCCGCCGGCGCCCAGGTGTTCCGCGTCGGCCTCGTCGCCGACGACCCCGAGGTGCTCGCCCAGACGATCAACGACCAGCTGGTGCGCGCCGACCTGATCGTCACCTCCGGCGGTGTGAGCCAGGGCGACTGGGACGTCGTGAAGTCCGTGGCCCCCGAGCTGGGCCCGACCGACTTCTGCCAAGTCGCCATGCAGCCCGGCAAGCCGCAGGGCATCGGGCTCATCGGTGAGGACATGACCCCGTTGATCATGCTCCCGGGCAACCCGGTGTCGTCGTTCGTGTCGTTCGAGGCGTTCGTGCGCCCGGTGATCCGCAAACTCATGGGGGTCACGCCCCACGACCGCGAGCCGATGCGGGCGATCACGTCCACCATCATCCGTTCCATCAAGGGGAAGGCCCAGTTCTTGCGGGGCGAGGTCACGACCGACCGCGGGGGCCGGCGTACGGTGGCGCCGATCGGCGGCCCGTCGTCGCACCTGCTCGGCAACCTGCAGCGCAGCAATGCCCTGATCGTGATCGACGAGGACACCGAGGTGATCCCCGCCGGGGAGCCGGTCATGGTCTGGATGCTCGATGACTGACACCGGTCCCGGGGGCCTGACCCACCTCGACCCGCGCGGCCAGGCCCGCATGGTCGACGTATCCGACAAGCAGGTCACCGCCCGTTCAGCGACGGCTGCGGGACGCGTACGCCTGTCGGCCGAGTGCGTGGCCGTGCTGCGCTCGGGCGACGTGCCGAAGGGGGACGCGCTGGCCGTGGCCCGAATCGCCGGCATCCAGGGGGCCAAGCGCTGCCCCGAGCTGATCCCGCTGTGCCACCCGATCATGACCAGCGGCGTCGAGGTGACCGCCGAGGTCGTCGACGAGGGTGTCGAGCTGCGTGCGACGGTCCGCACGATGGAGCGCACCGGTGTCGAGATGGAGGCCCTGACCGCGGTTTCGGTGGCCGCGCTCACCGTGATCGACATGGTGAAGGCCATCGACAAGCTGGCGGTCATCGAGGCCGTACGCGTCGTCGCGAAGTCCGGGGGTCGCAGCGGCGACTGGACCCGCGATGAGTGAGGTCGACGAGACGACGACCCGCGCCCGCGTCATCACCGTCTCCACGCGCGCCGCGAACGGCGTCTACCCCGACCGCTCCGGCCCGATCCTCGCCGAGGCGCTGGCCGGGCTGGGCTTCGAGGTCGACCCGATCATGGTCGTGCCCGACGGCCCGGAGGTCGAGGCGGCGCTGCACGAGGCGATTGCCGCGGCCGACGTGGTGATCACCACCGGAGGCACCGGCATCAACCCGAAGGACCGTACGCCGGAGGCGACCCGTCCGCTGCTCGACCTCGAGATGCCCCACCTGGTCGCCCAGATCGCGCAGGTCGGCGTCGCCAAGGGCCTGCCGACGGCACTGCTGACGCGTGGCCTGGCGGGCGTGGCCGGGCGTACGCTCGTGATCAACCTGCCGGGCTCGTCCGGCGGCGTACGCGATGCCCTGACCGTGCTCGAACCCGTGCTGCCGCACGCCGTGAGCCAGCTGCGCGGCGGGGACCACTGAGCCGGAGGAGGCTGCGTTGAGGCAGTGGCCGGTCGAGCTTCGCCACGGGGGCGTGGTGCTGCGCCCGCTGCGCAACAGCGACGCGCGCGAGTGGCTGGAGGTACGCCGCGCCAACCGCGAGTGGCTGCGTCCGTGGGAGGCGACCGTGCCACCGGGTGCCGAGCCGGGACCGCCGACGTTCCGTGCGCTGGTGCGCACGCTGACTACACAGGCGAAGGACGGCCGGACGCTGCCCTGGGCGGTGTGGTGGGACGAGTCGCTGGGCGCCGACTGGCGCGTACGTCCCCGCCTGGCCGGGCAGCTGACCGTCAGCGGCATCCTGCGGGGCTCGGCGCAAAGCGCACAGGTCGGCTACTGGGTCGACGAGCGGCTCGCAGGGCGAGGCATCATCCCGACGGCCGTGGCGCTGGCGACCGACCACTGCTTCCGGCGGCTCGGCATCCACCGCATGGAGGTCGCGATCCGCCCTGAGAACGTGAAGTCGCTGCGGGTGGTGAAGAAGCTGGGGTTCCGTGAGGAGGGGCTGCGGCCCGCGTACCTCCACATCGACCATGCGTGGCGCGACCACCTGGTGTTCGCGCTGAACGCCGAGGAGGTGCCCGAGGGGCTGCTCGCCCGACACCTGGCGAGACAATCCGCCGACACCCCACAAATGTCAACCCCGCCAGGGGATCCAACGCCTAACTTGTGACGTGTGGGGACAACGGGACTGATCTTCGGCGCAGTGGCGCTCGCGTGGCTGGCGTACCTGGTCCCCATGTGGGTGCGCAGGAACAGCTCTGCACCCGCCACCTCGATCGATCTTGACGAGCGGTTCTCCGACTCGGTCCAGCTCGTCCGTGACGAGGCCGATCTCGAGGTGGAGCACCGCGGTGAGGACCACGAGGTCTCGACCCCGCTGACCCGACGCGCCCAGTTGACCGCGCTGAAGCGTCGCGACGGCCTCGCGACCGCCCGCCGCCGCTCGCTGTTCCTGCTGATCATGATCGCGCTCGTCGTCGTGTCGGGCCTGTCGATCGCCGGCGTGCTGCTGCCGTGGGCTCCGGCGATCCCGGTGGGCCTGCTCGGCCTGTACGTCGTGATGGCGCGCGTGAACATCCGCTCGATGGACCGTGAGCGCCGTGAGATTCTCGATGCGCTGAAGGGCTTCGAGACGCGTACCGAGGAGACGGTGGTGCTGACCGCCGGGGACCTCGAGACCGTACGCACCGTCCCCGGCTCGTCGAAGGTCACCGAGGTCGACCTGGGCGCCCCCAAGCCGTCCGAGGGCGGCGCCATCTGGGACGCCGTGCCTGTCACTGCGCCGACCTACGTGCAGACGCCGACGCCGCCGCGTACGGTGCGCACGATCGACCTGTCCGCGCCGTCCGTGCCCAAGCCCGTCACCGCCGACCCGCGCTCCGCGCAGACCGCCGCCGAGGTCGAGGTCGAGCACAAGAAGGCCGTGGGCGAGTAGATTTCACCTCGGCGTGGAGCAGGGTGTAGAGTGGCTTCTCGCAACAAGGGGCTATGGCGCAGTTGGTAGCGCGTCTCGTTCGCAATGAGAAGGTCAGGGGTTCGAATCCCCTTAGCTCCACCAGATCAGACGTATTAGAACACCTGACATCGGTTGATGTGGGTGCGAGGGCGGCGAACGGCTCGTTGAGCTGGATCGCCGCTTTTTCGTCTTCGGTGATGAGGATGCGTTGGTAGAAGGCTTGGTTGGCGAGGCGCTTGCCCAGGTCGTCGGTGCGCTCGTACATCCGGGCGCAGTCGGCGAGGAGTCGTAGTGCGGTGGCGAGGTGTTGGCGGGGCCCGTCGTGGTCGTGCCGTTCGGCTTCCAGCCGGCGAGTGACGTCAGCCAGCGCGATCCTGATCCGGTCCTGGTGCCGTTTCAGGGTGGGTAGGTCGATGGCGTCGGCGAAGTGGGCTTCGAGGAGCTTGTCTGCTTCGGCTTCCAGCCGCTGCCTGGTGGCGGTGAGGTCATCGATGGCCTGCGACCGTTCAGCCAGCCGCTCATCGAAGGCCGCCTCGACCCGCTCAGCGAGCTGCGCATAGGTGCTTGGGCTAATGGCGATCTGTTGGTAGCAGTCGGCGACGAGTTGTTCGGCAACGCCGACGGGCACTGCCTTCCTCCTACACGTTGTCTTTCGGGTGGCTCGGCCGGTGCAGATGTAGTAGGCATAGCGGATGCCTTGTTTGATGCGGGCGTAGTCGAGCTGTAACCGCGACATGCAGGTGCCGCAGTACAGGGTGCCTTTCAAGTAGTGGTCGTGTTTGCGGCGGCGTTCCCCAGCGGTTGCGCGGGTGTCCAGGAGGGTCTGGACCTGCTGCCACGTCTCCGCATCGATGATGGGTTCGTGTGCGCCGGGGTGAAGGGCGCCTTGGTATCGGACCTGCCCGATGTAGTACGGATTGCGCAGCAGCTTGAAGAACGTGGAACGCCCCACCGGCCCAGATGGTCGCTTCGGGGTCGGCACGGTGGTCAATCCTCTCGCGGTGGCTTCGGCGAGGAGGTCGGGGACGGTGTGCTCGCCTTTGGCGTAGGTGTCGAAGACCCAGCGGATGAGCGGTGCTCGGTCGGGGTCGATCTCAACCGTGCGGTACTCCCGGCCGTGCGCGTCGCATTTGCGGACGTTGCGGTAGCCGATCGGTGCCCGGCTCGGTGTGCCGCCTGCGGCGACTTTCTGGGTCATGCCTTTGGTGACTTCGGCGGCGAGGTTGCGGGAGTAGAACTCCGCAATTGAGGACATGATCCCGTGCAGCAGCATGCCGGAGGGGGTTTCGTCGATGTTCTCGGTCGCGGAGACCAACTGGACGCCGGCGTCGATGAGGTGGCGGTGGATGTCGACATCATCGAGCCGGTTCCGGGCCAACCGATCGACCTTGTGCACGATGCAATAGGTGACCTGATGGGTCGCGATGTAATCCAGCATCCGTTGCAGCTCGGGCCGTTTCGCCGAGCGGGCTGACTCGCCGGCGTCGACGAACTCGGCGACCACCTGGGCGTTGAGGGTGTCGGCTTTGCGGCGGTTCGCCTCCCGCTGTGCCGGGATGGAGAACCCTTCGTCGCGGCCGCCGGTGGTGGCTTGTTCCTTGGTGGAGACCCGCTGATAGGTCACCGCCGTCACCCGCCCCTCACCCGAGACGGTGGTCAGGCTCTTCGTGTCCGCGGTCGTCATAGTCGGTGGTCCTCATCATCGAGCTTGCATCGGGTTCGGACTGCGGGGTCTGGTCGTGGAGACAATCGGCCAGGTGCAGCACCAGCGCCACCAGCCGGTCCAAGTCCGGCTCGCCCCGGGGCACAGGTTCGGCGATCAATCGGCGCCCGGTGTCGGTGGTGCGTGCATACCTCATGCCCCACAGGTGGACACCCCACCCCCGAGAGGAAGCCGGTGGTGGTGACGGTTCCGGAGAATTTCCGGAACCGGTCGCTCCGCCGGAGCATGGCGGGACGGTGCGAGGTGGGGTGGTTCACGGCGGGGGAAAATTTCCCCAGCCGTGCATCCCAACTCGAATGGTGCACGATCAGTACTGCCTCGCAGCGGCCCCCGACACAGGGGTCCCACTGACGGCTCGCTATGAAGGTGCGCGCTGCGGCCCTCGCAGGATGCCGTCGCGGTGGCCTCCACGACTACGTCAGGTGAGGGGTACATGTCGAGCAGATCAGCCATGGATGAGCGGATCACCGTCCGATCTGCCCGTATCCCGGTCATCGTCCCTGACGGGGAGGGGTTGTCCGCACCACAAGCAGCCGGTCAGGTCGTCTGCCGTCTGTCGGGTCCGCTGGCGGTACTCGGCCCGATACGCGGTCGGGGTGACTCCCATGATCTTGGCGAACTGCTCCGCAGCATGACCACGATTCCGCCACCCCACCCGGACCCCAATCTCGGCGATCGTCATGTCCGACTCCCCCAACATCCGAGCCATCTCCCGCACCCGCAACCGAGCCAGCAACATGATCGGCGGGACGCCGAACTGCTCCACGAACAGGCCCCCGAGCCGCGACGGCGACAGATGGGCATCCTGTGCGAGTTCGGCCAAGGTCCACCGGTGAGCGAGATCAGCTCGCATCCGAATGACCGTGTCACGGATCTCTGTCCTGGTAGGGCCGAGGCCAGAGTGCTCTGTGGCCGTCATCGGGGCAACTCGCTTCGCTGTCCACAGCACGGGCATTTCAGGCTTGCTCGTTGGGTCGCGGTACGTCGATACGCGGATGGGCTGACCCCGACGATGGCGGTGAACTGTCGTGCGGCGTGGCCGCGGCTGCGCCAACCGACCTGTGTCATGGCGACACCGATCGGAAGATCAGTCTCTATCAGGAGCTCGGCCAGTCTGTGGGCGCGAAGGTGAGCCAGGTACTGGATGGGAGGCATCCCGAAACGTTGGCTGAAGGCCCTGCCCAATTGTGACGTAGACAGGTGCACGAGGTCGGCAAGGTCACGAAGTCGCCAATCCCGTCCGGGGTCTTGAGCGAGGAGCCGTGCTGCATGGTGTACTGCTGTCTCAGTCGGGCACGCATGGCTGGGGGTGGTCTCGTCCGGGCAGACTCGCCACGAGGGGTCGATGCTCATCGCCGCCGCCTTCCTGAGGACGACTGCGTGCGGCGGGACGGTGGCGAGGAGCCCGTGGTCTTGAACAAGTCCACCCATGCCTCGACGGGCAGGTCCTTCGGCAGTCCGGCAGCGTTCACGCCCTGGCGTGTCAGCCACGCCTGTGCCGCCTGTGGCGAGCCGAGCGAGGTGTTGCGTGCGAGGATCTGGGCCAGCCCACGTCCGGGACCGGTGTAGACGCGGTGGACCAGGGCGTGGAACTGGCGTCGCTCGGCCGGAGTCAGCAGCGGGTGTTCGCGGCGGTGGATGGTGAGGATTCCGCCGTCGACGCCCGGACGTGGGGTGAACGCGCGAGCGGGAACACGACTGTGCAACGTGAAGGTGAACCAGGGCGCCCATTGCGCGGTCATCATCGTGGCACCGCCAACGCCCGCTCTGCGCCGCGCAACTTCCCATTGCACGAGCACGATGGCATCGGTCCATGCCGGGGCGTGCAGGATGCGTCGCAGCATTGCCGTGGTCTGGTGAAACGGCAGGTTGCCGACGAGCACATGCGCAGACGTGGGAAGCCGGTAGGTCAAGAAGTCATCGGCGACGACCTCCACGTGCGACGGGAGCCGTTGGGCCAAGCGTCGGGCGAGCCGGGTGTCGATCTCGACGGCTGTGACCGGTCGCCCGAGCTGGGCCAACGGCGAGGTGAGTGCTCCGTCACCGGGGCCGATCTCGATGATCGGGCCCTCGGTGGCGGACACGAGCCGGGTGATCGTGGTGACGGTGGATGGGTCAGTCAGGAAGTTCTGGCCGTGCTCATGACGGCCACCTCGATAGGTAGGCACTGTTTGCTCCGTGGTTGTTGCGGAGCCGGGCACGCTGAAAGAGCCGCCCGGCCGTGATCACCGAGGGCGGGAGCAACAACGCGTGGAGTGTGCTCGCCGCCGTTAGCGGCTGCGCAGACGCAGCGAAGCAGTGCCGTAAACCAACATGCCAACCAGCGTAGGCGACCCCATCGCCACTCGGCGACCCAATAACCCGTCCATGCGTCAAAGACGCGCAGATCCGTATCACCACCGGCCAGAACCAGCTCACAGTCTGTCCGTGCCCGACGAGCCTCCACACCTCCGCGAGTGACCCCATAGAGCTGCCACGCGTCTTGCAGATCGAGGAAGTTGCGCGGAATCGACCGCGACCCTGGGGCCTCCTTGCGCCACCATCCTGGGCGGGCACCGGAGAGCGTGGTATCCATGTGTTCTATGGCCGAGATCATGTTTCGCGACTACCGTGATTATGTTGACAACCGAGTTCAGGTCAACAACGCGATGATGGCGCTGCTGGCCGGTTCGAGGTTGGCTGCACACACGCTGTCCCTGACAGTGGGCTCAACCTCAACCCTGGCGGAGGTCTTCCCAGCCGTCGAACACATCAAGCGCTTCAATCTGAGGAGCGACTCTGCTCGTAGCCTCCTTGGCCATGCCGATCAGCACATCGCTTCTGTCGCGATTCCCTATGCGCTGGCGACGCACGAGGAGTTCGTCACGAAGATGCTGGAACTCTTGAAGAGTGAAGGTCGGAACCTGATTACACATGGTAAACAAGTCAAGGCTTGGAACATGCATGAGGTGCTGTTCGAGACTTGTGGCCATTCAAGACCCGTCGAGTGGCTGGAGACTTTTCACGTAATCAGAGAGATTCGCAACTCAATCATCCATGCTGGCGGACTTGTCGACAGTCGACTCGCTGATGCTATATCCGGCATGGGGGCAGATGCGCGCTCTGGGTGGTTGAAGCTAAACCTTAACACCCTTCCGGAGGCGATGATCGACACTGAAGGCCGACTGGTCCTGGCCGCAGAGAATGTGTTTACGGCCTTCGCGGTAACGAAGCGGATGGGCCGAGAGATTAACGCCGCTCTGGCGGAGGAGCTGGATGCGAGAGCCTGGGCGCGGTTAGCGATGAACGACTTTCATGAGTCGACAACGAAAACCCGAAACTCCACGGGGTGGCGGCGATCTGCAACCGGCTTTGTGAGGCAGTACTACGGCCCCGCAGGAATCGTGGAGAGCGATATTGAACAGGCGGCCAGAGAGTTAGGATTCTGGACCATCCCCGTCTGGTCCTGAGAAAGGAAAAATAGGGGGCTCTTCCTATTGAGCTACACCAAGCCGAACGCTTGGGCCGGGACTCGAACCCGGGTCACCCGCTTTCTGTGGAAACCCTGGTCATGAACCAGCGGAGTCGTTACTCCGATTTCCTATCCGCAGTATAACACGGGCCCCTGACTCGGTCGTCTACCGGCGTCACGATCTGCAAGAGGCGTGGCCGCTGGGTTGGTCGAGTCACGGTGCTAACCTGGCTCAGATTTGAGGAAGTGCGCCGGTCCATACTGTGACAGCGACCAGCGGCCCGCCTGCCACTCTGGGGCGCTTGTTCCGCTCTCGTCGATCCGGACCCAGCGAAGATCTGTCTGATGTCGCTCTGCATTGACGGTCAGTCTGACGTCAGTGTGCGCGACTGCTGCCGCCACGTGGCGGACGCGGAGGATTTCCGGCTCATCCCAAAGCAGGGTGGGTTCTGAATCCGCCGGTCTCGAGTAGGCATCGGGCGATGTAGTT